>JANNAJ010000195.1:0-10505 GCA_031384285.1 Verrucomicrobiota bacterium | reverse complement strand
TGCAGCACACCGCGCTCCGGGAAGAACGACAACGTGACCTGTGAGGTGATCAGCAGCACCGGCAAGGCGAGCAACGCGGTCAGCACGAACCATTGCGCCGGCACCGTCGGGCCATCGGCCCGTTTGGCGAATGTGGCGAAGCCGAGCAGGCAGAGCACCGTCGATACCACTGTGAGCACGGTGACCAGCTGTCCAGGCAGCTCCATGGACGAGTGGCCCGAAGGTCCTTCGACCAGGATCCCGGCCACGCCCAAAGTCAGCACCGCGTTCCACGCCAGGCCGGCGATGAAGGCGATTCCCGGAGCCGTGATACGGGTGCCGCCCGTCCGGGCGAGCAGCCAGAGACCGAGGCCGAGGCCCATCTGGGAGAAGAAACCGTGGACCAGCGCCGTCCGCGAGGCGGCATCCAGCCGTCCGTAGGTCACCCACTCGCAGTTGGCCAGCAGCCAAGGCTGGTGCTGCTTCAAGGAAGCCAAGAGCGCCAGCCCAAGGCCGGCGAGCAGCCAGAGGATGCTTCCACCGAGCAGGTAGAGCACCGGAAGGCCGGTCGCGCAACACGACGGGTTCGCGCAGGCGGTGGTTGTGGCAGGTCGGTTCATGCGGCGGATTCCGCGAAGATCACTCGAAGGTCGCCTTCTTCAGCGATTCTTCCAGCCGTTGGATCAGCTTGGCCCGTCCGGCGGCGTTGCCATCCTTCCATTCGGTGACGGTGACCTCCATCGCCTTGGCGACGGGGATGCGATAGATACCGTTGTCGGCCTTGACGACGCCGTAGCCGCCCAAGGTCTCGACGTTGGCGGCCTGGAGATCGGTCCAGGTCTTCTTGCGCTCATCGGCGCGGGCGGAACCGACCGGCGCCGGCTGGTTGGCCCGCACGAGGTAGACGGCGAGCGCACCGAGCACCACGAGGGTGCCGAGCACGCCGAGCACCGCGGCCGAAGCGCGAGCGCAGGCGGAAGAGCAGCAGGATTCGTCGCTCATAGAATTGGCTCAGTGATGGGAAGCAGCCGCGCCCGGGGCCGGCACCTCGTGGTGGGTGATGGCTTCCTTCAACCGGGGATCCTTCAGCGGGAAGGCGGCTGCGGTCTTGAAGTTCTTCCAGAAGATGAACCCGAGGAACCCGGCCATGCCGAACCAGCAGAGCGGGTCGAGCAAGGTCAGGTGCAGACCGTTGGGGTACAAGACGGGCATGACGTTGAAGGTCATGTCGACGTAGTGCATGAGCCAGGCCCAAGCGATCATCGGGCCCATGACGAGCATGTTCATCTTGGTGTCGATTCGGAGCAGGATGACGAACGGCGCGATGAAATGGCCGAACAGGATCAGGAGGCCGACCTCCCACCAGCTGCCCGCCTCACGCTTCACGTACCAGAACGTCTCCTCGGGGATGGCGGCATTCCAGATCAGGAAGTACTGCGAGAAGTGGATGTACGCGTAGAAGACGGTGAAGGCGAAGAACAGCGTGCCGAGGTAGTGGATCGTCTGTTTGGAGATGACGCCGTTGAGTTCGCGATGCGCCAGGATCCGCATGATCCCGTACACGGTCGCCAAGGTGACCCACATGCTGCCGGCGAAGTAGTAGACGCCGTACATCGTGCTGAAGAACTGGTGCTGCAGCGACTTCATCAGCAGGAACACCGCGACCGTCAGGGTGAACGCCAACGCGTAGATGCCCCAAGCCGCCTGGAAGCGGGCCTTGTGCGTCCATTTCGCCGCACCGTCCTTGTCCTGGGCGATCGACATGCGGCGGAACCGCAGCGCCATGAAGCTCCACAACACGAAGCTGCCGATGATCACGCCGATGAAGGTCGGTCGGTTGAAGAGGATCTTCTTCACGTCCAACGAGTGGTCGGTCGCCGGGTCGATGCTCATCCACGGATAGATCGAAGGCCCGAACACGAGGATCGGCAACGAAAGCGCCCCCATGTACGGCATGAGGCTCGCCAGCTGCTCGTTGATGCGTCGGATGGGGACGCTCCAGCCGGCGTCGAACAGATAGTGCAGATGGATCAGGAAGAACGCACCGACCACGATGCTCAGGCAGAACATGTAGGCGGTCAGGTAGCTGTAGAGCGCTGCCTCAAGGAACGTCGGTTCCTTGGTCTCGGCGTGGCCATGGTGGGCGGTGGCCGCGACGGGACCCGCGGCATCGTGGGCCGCGGCGACGGTCTCGCCGTGGGCGGACGCCGCGGGAGCATGCTCGGCGGCAAGCAGTCGGGCCGACGCGAACGTCAGCATCCCGGCGCACGCGAACAGCGCGAGCAACCGTTTGAAAAGCACGGGGAAGTTCATGGTCGCCTTATTTCAGCTTCTCGAGGACCGGTGCCGGCACGTCGCCTTGGAGCGCGAGGCGGCTCAGCTGGAGCGCGCGGAGGTATCCGACGATCGCCCAGCGGTCGCCGACCGGCACGTTGCCGGCGTAGCCCATCATCGTGGCCTTGCCGTAGCTGATGGTGTTGAAGATCTCGCCGTCGTTGAGCCGGACGATGCGCTGGTCGTGCAGATTCGCCACGGTGGTCATGCCGAGCTTCTTGGTGATGCCGTTGCCGTCGCCTTGGGCGCCGTGGCAGGGCTGGCAATAGATATCGTACCGCTCCTGACCGCGCTTCACCAGATCGGCGGTCACGGGAACCGGGTTGACCTCGACGAACGCCGCACCCTGCTTGCCGGTGTTGTAGGCGTCGTCTTTGTAGGTCGTGTTGTCGGCGAAGCCGACCTTCTGGGCGACGGTCCCGAGCGGATAAGGCCGGGAGGAAGCACCATCGGCGAAGCCGCCGAACTTGGTGGTCGTCTGCGGACGCAGCTTGGGCTGGATGTTGAGGTCCGGAAAGATCTCGGCCATGCGCGGCGGCTGGCGGGAGATGTCACCCCGGAAACCGAGCACGGCGACCCCGCCGATGACGGCGAGCGCGAAGAGAGCGAGGAAATAGCGCATGTCAGTCCTCCACGAGTTCGATGGCGGCGGCCCCGGCCTTCTCGAGCACGGCACGGGCCTCGGCGAACTTCGGATCGGTCGCCTCGATGCAGATGAAGAACTTGTCGTCCGTCGCCTTCTTGAAGCGCTCGCTCTTGAAGAGCGGGTTGTAGAGCTTCGGCAACCGGTTCAACGCGAGCATGCCGCCCAACGTCGCGAACGCGCCGAGCAGGATGGTGAGCTCATAGCTCACCGGGAACGCGTAGAGCGGGGTGAAGAGCGGTTTGCCGCCGACCACCAGGCCGTAGTCGAACTTGTTCATGAACCAGATCATGGTCATGCCGGTGAAAAAGCCGGTGAAGCCGCCGCAGAAGGTGAAGTAACCGACCTTCGAGTTCTTGAGGCCCATGGCGTCGTCCATGCCGTGGATGGGGAACGGCGTGAAGACGTCCCACTTGCGGTAGCCGGCGTCGCGGACCTGGATGGCGGCCTCGAAGATCCCGGCGGCCGTGTCGAACTGGGCGAGCAGCCCGTAGGTTTTAACGTTGGCGCTCATCAGTGGTGCCCTCCTTTCGCACCGCCCAGCGGGTGGTGCGGATCCGCCTGCGGTGTCACGCCCTTGACCTCGGAGATGGCGATGGCCGGCAGGAACCGGATGAACAGCAGGAACAACGTCAAGAACAGGCCGAAGCTGCCGACGAAAGTGAACACGTCCACCCAGGTCGGGGTGAAATAGCCCCAGCTCGCGGGCAGATAGTCGCGGTGCAGCGATGTCACGATGATGACGAACCGCTCGAACCACATGCCGATGTTCACGACGATCGACACGAAGAACACGAACACCATGTTGGTGCGGCACCACTTGAACCAGAAGAGGTGCGGGCTGATCACGTTGCAGGTGATCATGCTCCAGTAGGCCCACCAGTAGGGGCCGAACGCGCGGTTCTTGAAGGCGTAGAGCTCGTAAGGGCTGCCGCCGTACCACGCGATGAAGAACTCCATGCCGTAGGCGTACCCGACGATCGAGCCGGTGGCCAAGATCACCTTGCACATCAGCTCGACGTGACGGGTGGTGATGATGTCCTGCAGCTTGAAGAGGGTCCGCATCGGAACCATCAGCGTGAGCACCATGCCGAAACCGGAGAAGATCGCGCCGGCGACGAAATAGGGCGGGAAGATGGTGGTGTGCCAGCCGGGGACGTTCGACACCGCGAAGTCGAACGAGACGATCGAGTGCACGGAGAGCACCAACGGGGTGCTGAGGCCGGCGAAGATCATGTAGGCCTTCTCGTAGTTGCTCCAGTGGCGGTTCGAGCCGGTCCAGCCGAGCGCGAAGAGGCCGTAGAAGAACCCGCGGACCTTGTTCTTCGCGCGATCGCGCAAGGTGGCGAGGTCGGGGATCAACCCGACATACCAGAACAGCAACGAGACGGTGCCGTAGGTCGAGACCGCGAAGACGTCCCAGAGCAGCGGCGAACGGAACTGGGGCCAGATGTAGTTCGCGTTGGGCGCCGGGATCAGCCATCCGGGCATCAAGGCGAACCAGACGCGGCCGGTGTGGACGACCGGGAAGATGCCGGCGCACGCCACCGCGATGAGCGTCATGGCCTCGGCGGCGCGGTTGATCGAGGTGCGCCATTTCTGCCGGAGCAGGAAGAGCACCGCGGAGATCAGCGTGCCGGCGTGGCCGATGCCGATCCAGAAGACGAAATTGGTGATGTCCCACGCCCAGTCGGCCGGGTTGTTCAGGCCCCAGACGCCGACACCGGTCGAGATGAGGTACGCGACGAGCGCGAACATCATCGTCATCAGGCCGGCGCTGACGATGAAGGCCGGCCACCACCAGAGGGGCATCTTGCCTTCGCAGACGCCGGCGATGCGCTCGGTCAGCCAGCCGAGCGACCGGCCGTTGAGCACCAAGGGCTCACGGACGAACTCCTGCGGCGGGTCGATGGCGACGATCTTCGGCGGAGCGGCGTGCGGGTCGTGCTGCTTGCCTTTCGGGGCGGCAGCGGCGGGGATGGAAGCGGCGTTAGCCATTAGGCTGCTCCTTTCGGCGCGGCACCGTTTGCCGCGGGGTGGCCTTCGTGTCCGTGGCCGGATTCATCGGTGAACGGGTTCTCGTGACGGAATCGCTCGTAGTCGCGCAGCGAATCGGGCGCCGGTTTCGCGTCGGGCATCGCCGGGTTCGGGTTGCGGACCCGCGCCAGATAGGTGACGCGCGGCTTGATATCGAGGAAACCGAGCACGGTGTAGTTGCGCGGGTCCTTCTTCAGCTTCGACACCGCGCTCTCGGGGTCGAGCATGTTGCCGAAGTTGATCGCCTCGGCCGGACAGGCCTGCTGGCACGCGGTCTTGAACGTGCCTTCGGGCACGCGGACATCCGAGCTGCCCTTGGCGATGTTCTTCTGCGCGATCTTCGCCTGCTCGATCCGCTGCACGCAGAACGTGCATTTCTCCATGACGCCGCGCATGCGGACCGACACGTCGGGGTTCTTGACGAGCTTGATGATCTCCCAGTTCGGCGCTTCGTTCCGGTTCTCGGCGAGCGGCCCCTTGTAGAGGTTGCCCGTGTTCAAGAAGAACTGGCCCTGGACCTTCGCGTAATCGGTCTCGCGCTTGTTGAAGTCGAAGAAGTTGAACCGGCGGACCTTGAACGGGCAGTTGTTCGCGCAATACCGCGTGCCGATGCAGCGGTTGTAGGCCATCACGTTGAGGCCTTCCTCGTCGTGCACCGTGGCGTTCACCGGGCAGACGCTCTCGCACGGCGCGCTCTCGCAGTGCTGGCAGAACATCGGCTGCACCGCCATCTGCGGATCGGCCGAGGCGTGCTCCTCTGTGACCTCTAGGTCGGCATCGTGGCTGTAGTAACGGTCGATGCGGATCCAGTGCATCTCGCGACCGCGCATGACCTGGTCCTTGCCGACGATGGGGATGTTGTTCTCCGCCTGGCAGGCGACGACGCAAGCCGCGCAACCGACGCACGAGGCCAGATCCACCGTCATCCCCCACTGATGCACCTCGGACTTGGTCTCCGGGTTCTGTTTGTAGGGATGCTTGTAGATGTTCTTGATCGTGCCGTCGTCGTTGTAGGGGACGTAGTGCGGCAGATGCGCGTCAAGATCCATGTTCTGGGCGAACGCGGGCTTCGCCTTGAACTGGGCCAGATTGGCTTCGCGGATGATCGGACGGCCTTCCATCAGGCCGTGCTCTTGGGTCGTGGCGAGATACTCTTTCTTGAAGACCTTCTCGGCCTTCGCTCCGGTCACGATGTGCCCGCCGGCCTTCGCGTAGAAGGCATAGGCATCGAAGCCGCAATCGGATCCGACGCGGCCGACCTTGCGGCGACCGTAGCCGAGCGCCAGACCGATGGTGTCGTCGGCGAACCCGGGCTGGACCCAGACCGCGCCCTCGATCGTGCGACCGCCGAGCGTGACCTTGATGATCTGGTTCTTGAACTGGCCGTCGTGCGCGTGCGCCGCGTCGTCGGTGTCGCCCCGTCCATCGGCGGTCTTCGCGGTGACGCCGAGCTTCTTGCCGGTGGCGGGCGAGACGATGACCGCGTTGCCCCAGACCAGCTTGGTCACGGGATCAGGCAGCTCTTGGAGCCAACCGTTGTTGGCGAAACGACCGTCATCGACCTTCGCGTCGCGGTAGAGCACGACGTCGTAGCCGGAAGCGTCGATGGGCTTGAAGCCGGCCAGCGCCTGCGCAACGGCCGCCGCGTCGAACGTGGCGGTGATCGCCTTGGGCGCGCTGTCCTTGAGGAACCCGTCGTGGAGGAACTGCTTCCACGCCTGGTCGTCCCGGCCGAAGGTGGCGCGCACGACCTCATACGGCGCGGGCTTCGCTTCGCCGAGCAGGCGCGCGAGCACCTCGATCTCGGTCAGGCCGCCGAAAAGCGGTTCGATGAGCGGCTGGACCGGCACCAGCGTGCCGTCCGAGGTGCGGGCATCGCCCCACGATTCAAGGAAGTGGGCACCGGCAAGGTGCCAAGTGGAGACCAGGGCCGTCTCGTCCTCGTAGTACCCGAGGCGGATGACGGTCTTGGCCTTCTTCGCCGCGGCCGAGAAATCGAGCTCGGTCGGGGCGTTGTAGGCGGGGTTGCCGCCGAGGATGACGAGCGTGTCGAGACCCGCGTTCAGCGCGGCGACCGCCTCGGCGATGCCCCCGTCGCTCTTCTCGGTGTCGGGCAGCAGCTCGACCACCGGGCCGACCGCGCCGAGCAGCGAGTTCAGCGCGCTGGCGATGAGGTGGACCGCGAGCGGTTGGGCGTAACCGGCCACCACGACCGCCTCGCCCTTGTGGGCGACGAGGTCCTTGGCGGCCTCACCGGCCCACTTGTCGGAAGCAGGAGAACCCTTGGCGAGGGCCTTGAGCGCCACGCCGAGCTCGCCGCTGGCGACGAAGCTGGCGATGTGGGCGGCGACCTTCACGACATCGGTCGGGCGCACCCGGAGCCGATGGTCGGCGCTGCCGCCGGTCAGCGATTGGAGCGATTCGACGACATACAGCCGGTTCATCCCGTCGCCCGGCTTGCGGCCTTTGGCGAACCCGCGGATGTGGTGCGTGGCGTCGGAATCCGTGCTGAGGAAATCGCAATCCAGCGAGAGGATGCGCTTCGCCTTCTCCAGATGGACGTGCGGCACGACACGGGCACCGGAGGCGATGCTGGCGGCCTGCGCGGCGACCGCGAAATCCACCGGTTCGTACAGGAACCACTTCGCCTTCGGAAGCTTGTCCGCCAGCTTGGCCTGCAACGCGGCCCGCGAAGCGGAGGAACTCCGCTCGGCGAGGATCGCCAAGCCTTCGCCACCGGTCGCGGCGAACTTCTTGGCGGTCGCGGAGAGCTGGTCGACGACCTTCTCGAGCTTGACGTCGTTGCCCTGGAACGTGTGCCGGTAGGCGCGGTCCGGATCGTACAGGTTCAGCAGCGCGGCTTGGGCGAAACCGTCGGTGGCGCCGTTGCTGTCGGGATGGAGCGGGTTGCCCTCGATCTTGGTGGGCCGACCGTCGCTCGACTTGACGGTGAGCGCCTGGGCGCTGCCGCGGCTCGGCATCGAGGTCGCGAAATACTGCCACCCACCGTGGGTGTAGTTCTCCGGCTGCTTGGCGAAGGGGGTCAGGTGCTCTTCCGGGCGGCGGCAACCGGAGGCGAAACCACCGAGGCCGGCCAAGAGGAAGCTGGCCGACATGAGCTTCATCCACTCGCGACGGGTCTCTCCCTCGGGAGCGATGCTGGCGCCGGACGGGAACTCTTGGTCGAGCCACTGGCGGAACTCAGGGCGCTCGGCGAGCTGGTCGAGGGAACGCCAGTACTTGGGGCCGGTCACCGGCTCGGGACAAACGGGGGGGATGGTCTTCATCGGTGGCAGGTCGAGCAGCTCTGGCCGGGCTTCACGTTCCAGTCATGCACCAGCTTCTTGCCGTCCACGACGCCTTTCCAATCGAGCTGGGTGACCAGTTCGACGGGGCGGATCTTTTCTTCCGGCGCGCGGTGGCAATCCAGGCAGAAGCCCATGGAGAGCGGTTTCGCGTGCTGGACCTCTTCCATGTGGTTGATCTCGCCGTGGCAGTGGACGCAACTGATGCCACGGTTCACATGGACCGAGTGGTTGAAATAGACGTAATCGGGCACCTTGTGGACCTGCACCCACGGGATGGGCTTGCCGGTCTGGTAGGATTCGCGCACCAACGCCAGCTTCGGGTCATCCTTGAGGATGAGGCTGTGGCAGTTCATGCAGGTGCTCGCCGCCGGGATGTTCGAGAACCACGATTTCTCGACGGCGGAATGGCAATAACGGCAATCGATGCCGAGCTGCTCGTTGTGGACCTTGTGCGAGAAGGCCACCGGCTGCTTGGGGGTGTAGCCCACGCGCGTCCATTTCGGCGTGAGGTAATAGGTGATGCCCGCGCCGGCCGCGCTGGCGGCCAGGACGGCGCCCACCGCCACTTTCAGCGGCAGCGTGTTCGCCCATTTGGGGAAGATGAAGGACATCGCTCGGTTTTCCGTCTGCCTACCCGTGCCGCGTGGCCACGCCCGCACCGGTCTGCTTGTTCGTTCTGCTGATCCAACTGGCCCGACAAAACGGTCCGTCTTGTCCTGACACCCTAGGTTCTGGACCGCCGGACCCCGCGCGACAACCTCGATCACGGGACGAAAACACGGTTTTCGTCCTTCTGATCAGGGTGATTAGCGGCCCACCGACATCTCCGTGACGTCTTGTGGGCGCGCCGCGCGCAAATGACTCGTGAAAAAAATCACAAGCAACCGGTCCGGTGCAAGCGTTCATTGATCGACCGCAACCGACCGACACTCTCGTCAAGGGTGTGACCGATGAAAAATGGCCTGAAATGGCCCGAAAGTAGCCGGCCCGATGCGCATCGCTGCCCGTGCTAATGGCAGAATCGGCCTACTCCTGTGCAAAGCCCGGTTAGCGGCGGGACGGGCGGACCGACGAGACTGCGCCCAGCAATGACGGCAGCCGTCCCTCACCTCGAACCAACGCGCGCGCTTCGCGCCGCCGATGCCCGCTCCGGGAAAACTCCGGCGGCGGTGAGTTGCCTCCATTGCGGCCAGCCCTGCGTCGGCGCCCAGCTCCCGTCCGTGGAAAAGCCCTTCTGCTGCCTCGGCTGCCAGACGGTCCATGCGTTGCTGACCGAGAACGGCCTCGGGCAGTTCTACGAACTCAACGCCACACCGGGCAGCACCGCGAGCGGCGCGCAGAAACGCGAGCGATGGAACTATCTCGATGATCCGTCGGTGCAGGAGAAGCTGCTCGATTTCTCCGACGGAAAGGTCGCCAAGCTCACGCTCCACCTGCCGCAGATCCACTGCGTGGCCTGCGTCTGGCTGCTGGAGAACCTTTTCCGCCTGGACCCGGGCATCGGCCGCTCGACGGTCCATTTCTCGCGGCGCGAGGTCTCGCTCACCTATTCCAAGCACGAGACCACGCTGAGCAAGGTCGTCGCCATGCTCGCCGCCATCGGTTACGAGCCGACGCTGACCCTTCGGGAGCTGGAGCATCCGAAGTCCGCCACGCCTCACATCCGCCGCCAGCTGCAGCTCGGCCTCGCCGGCTTCGGCTTCGGCAACATCATGCTGCTGTCCATCCCGGGCTACCTCGGGTTGGACAGCTTCAGCGGCCCTTTCTTTAAGACCGTCTTCGGCTGGCTCAGCCTCGGGCTCGCGCTGCCGGTGCTGGTCTACAGCGCCGCCGATTTCTGGCGCACGGCATGGCTGAGCCTACGGCGGCGGGTCGCCACGCTGGATGTGCCCATCGCGCTCGGGCTCGCGGCCATCTACGGGCAGAGCGCCTACGACATCCTCGGCCACCACGGCGAGGGCTATCTCGATTCGCTCACCGGGCTGATCTTCTTCCTCCTCTGCGGACGGCTGTTCCAGCAGAAGACCCATGACCGCCTCGCGTTCGACCGCGATTACAAGGGCTTCTTCCCCTTGGCGGTCGTCCGCCGGACGGTCGGCGGCGAGGAGACCGTGGCCATCTCGCGCCTGGAGGTCGGCGACCGGCTCGTTCTCCGCGGCGGCGAACTGCTGCCGGCCGACGCGACGCTGGTCACCGGGACCGCG
>JANNAJ010000188.1:0-7881 GCA_031384285.1 Verrucomicrobiota bacterium | reverse complement strand
GGCGGTCCGCCAAGCCGGTGACGGTTCGTCGGGACCGTGTGGGCCCGGCGTGGCGTTGTCGGCCTGATGGCTGCCCCCGCACCATTTTGGATGATGGACGCCGATTTGGAACTCCTTGAAACAAACCCGACCACTGCCGTGTAGAACTCCCGGCACGAACAATCCGCGCCCGTTGAACGAAAAACTATGAACCGCTCCCATCTCGCCGCCGCATTCGCCACGGTCCTCGCCGCCGCTGCCCCGGTCCTCGCCGCGACCGAGGAGAACGTCTCCAGGTCCTTCGCCGTCGCGCCCGGCGGGAAGCTCGTCATCGATGTTGATTTCGGGGCCATCGAGGTCTCCACCAACGCCGTGAGCGAGGTGAGCGTGGACGTCCATCGCAAGGTCGGTCTGCGGTCGGAGGCGAAGGAGAAGGAGTTCCTCGCCGAGCGCCCGGTCACCTTCGATCAGAACGCCGACACCGTGACGGTGCGTTCTCGCAAAGCGGGCAAGGTCAACTGGGGCTGGAACTGGGGCGGCCAGAAATTGGAGGGAAGATACATCGTGCGCGTCCCGTCGCGATTCAACGTCAAGCTCGACACCAGCGGCGGCCATATCCATGTGAGCGACCTCACCGGCGACGTGAAGGCCGACACCAGCGGCGGCGGGCTGAAGTTCGCGCGCATCCGCGGCCCCATCCACGGCGACACCTCGGGCGGGGGCATCCAGCTCGCGGATTGCGACGGTTCGATCAAGGTCGACACGAGCGGCGGCGGCATCGAATCGACGGGCGGATCGGGCACCTTGCGCGCCGACACCTCGGGCGGGTCGATCTCGGTGAAGCGCTTCGCCGGCCCGGCCCACCTCGACACGAGCGGCGGCGGCATCAAGGTCGAAGACATCGGCGGGGCGGTGGAAGCGTCGACCTCGGGCGGGTCCATCAGCGCACGCCTGCGGTCGCCATTGCCGGGGCCGGTGAAGCTCGGCACATCCGGCGGCGGGATCACCGTCGATGCCCCCGCGGACACCGCCTTCGATCTCGACGCCGACACCTCGGCGGGCAGCGTCACCTGTGATCTGCCCATCGCCGCGGTCGGCAAGAAGGAGCGCGACCATCTCAAGGGCCCGGTGAACGGCGGCGGCCCCAAGGTCTCGCTCGACACGAGCGCCGGCAGCATCCGCGTCCGCAAGTTCGTCGCCGACTCCGTGCGCTGAACATGTCCGCACCGCCCGTCATCGCGCTGGTCGGCGACCACGATCCGAGGATCGTGGCGCATGAGGTCATCCCTCGGGCCCTCGCCGCGGCGATGGCGGCCACCGGATCGCCCACGACGTGGACCTGGCTTCCGACGGAGGCGGTCGGGATCACGGACCTCGGCAAGTTCGCCGGGTTCTGGCTGGTGCCGGGCAGCCCGTATCGATCGATGGACGGTGCCTTGGCCGTGGCGCGATGGGCGCGGGAAGGAGGTGCACCCTTCCTCGGCACGTGCGGCGGTTTCCAGCACGCGTTGATCTCGTTCGCGCGAGATGTCGCCGGGCTTCCGTCGGCCGACCACGCGGAGATCTGTCCAGATGCGGCGGTCCCCGTGATCACGCCCTTGGTGTGTGGTTTGGTAGAGGTCACCGGAAAGGTCCGCTTCGCGCCCGGCAGCCTTCTGCACCGGGCGTACGGGGCAGGGGAAGCCACCGAAGGCTACCACTGTCGATACGGCTTGGCCCCGGCCTTCCGCGGGACGTTGGCGCGCCACGGGTTCCGTTTCACCGCGACCGATGAGCAGGGAGACGTGCGCGGAGGCGAGTTGGACGGGCACCGGTTCTACGTCGGCACGCTGTTCCAGCCGGAGCGGAGCGCCCTGCGAGGGGAGGCGGCCCCGCTGGTGGAAGCGTTCGTCCGCGTCGTGGCCGGAAAGACCTGAATCTCCGCGACCTTTTTCGCGCCTCGATACGTTCAAACCTACGACCGACCGTCCCGATGCGCCGCGCCGCCCAAAAGGCTGCGCCGAGAAACCGAGCAGTATCCGTCTTCAGGACGAGTGTGGAGCCGCCCGTGAGACAGGCGGCTCCGGCGCGGCGCATCCGGGCGGCCGGTCGTCAGGTGTCATTTTTCGGGACGGGAACCCGCGCCGAGGTTTCGGTGCGACACGGAAAGTTGGCTGCCGTGCGTTCCCTGGTTTGATCCGCGACCGCGGGTCCCGTCCCGTTTGCTCTCCCGACCGGTCGGCCGAAGACGCTGTCCGGGTCCGGGAGGCCGAGGAGACGCGGATGAAGACCTGCGTCGATGCAGCAGCGTCCCGGTATCTTCTCTTTGTCTTTGCTGGAACGCACCGTTCCTTCGATAGCATCGTTCTCTGCGGGAGGACCTGCGGCCCGACGCCCTGGGCACGACCCTCGTCTTGTTGACCCACTCGGGATCCGATGCGGCGTACGGCAACCAGATCATCCGGTTGCGCGACGGTTGGATGGAGAAATAGGAACACGACACGGCTCTCCCCAACAACTGCCCCCGACCTTCGACCCGACACCCGAGACCCGTCCCCATCCGGACATGGACACGATGGCCTAGGTTGACCACTCTCTTCCTGTTCCTATGGCACGCACACTTCTCATCGGCATCGATTCCGGCACTCAATCCACCAAAGCGCTCGTCGTCGACGCGCGGTCCGGCAAGGTCCTCGGCTCCGGTTCCGCCGCCTACGGGCTCATCGAGGGGTTGCCGCCCGGCGCCAAGGAGCAGCACCCGCACGTCTGGCGCGAGGCGACGTCGAAGGCCGTCCGCGCCGCGCTCAAGGAGGCCAAAGCCGGCGCGGGCGAGGTGGTCGCCATGGGCGTGAGCGGGCAACAGCACGGGTTCGTGCCGCTCGACAAGGCGGGCGAGGTCATCCGCCCGGCGAAACTCTGGTGCGACACCGCCACGGCGGCCGAATGCGAAGAGATCACCGCGGCGCTCGGCGGACCGAAGGCCGCCATCAAGGCGGTCGGCAACGCCGTGCTCCCCGGTTTCACCGCTTCGAAGATCCTCTGGTTGAAGCGGCACGAGCCGAAGAATTTCGCGAAGCTCGCGACGGTGCTGCTGCCGCACGACTACCTGAACTTCTGGCTGACCGGCGTCGCGTCCATGGAATTTGGCGACGCCTCCGGGACCGCGCTGATGGACGTCCGCAAGCGCCGGTGGAGCGAGGCCGCCGTGAAGGCCATCGACGCCGAGCTGATGGGCAAGTTGCCGACATTGGCTTCCAGCGACTCGCCGGCGGGCGTGCTGAGCGCGGCCACGGCGAAAGAGCTCGGGCTCTCCGCGGGCGTGCTCGTGAGCGCGGGCGGCGGGGACAACATGATGGGCGCCATCGGCACCGGGAACACCCGCGAGGGCGTCGTGACCGCGAGCTTCGGCACGAGCGGCACCATCTATGCCTGCGCGGAGAAACCGGTCGTCGACCCGAGGGGTGAGATCGCGGCCTTCTGTGATTCCACGAACCGTTGGCTGCCCCTGCTCTGCACGATGAACGTGACCGTCGCCACCGAGATGGTGCGTCGCGAGCTCGGGCTCGACCATGCGGCCTTCGAGAAGGCGGCGTCCAAGGCGCCCGCGGGTTCCGACGGTCTCCTCCTGCTGCCGTATCTCGAGGGCGAGCGCACGCCGAACGTTCCCGATGGCACCGGTGTCTTCTTCGGCGTCCGGCCGAAGACGTCCACGGCGTCGCACCGCGCGAGGGCCGCGATGGAAGGCGTCACGATGGGCATGAACTTCGGGCTCCGCCGTCTCGCCGATCTGGGCGTGAAGGCCACGCAGGTCCGAGCCACCGGCGGCGGCGCGAAGTCGAAGCTTTGGCGGCAGATCATGGCCGATGTCTTCGGCGCCGAGGTCGTGACGCTCAAGGTCTCCGAGGGCGCGGCCTACGGCGCGGCGTTGCAGGCGCTTTGGTGTTGGCGCCGGTCGAAGGGCGAGCGGGTCGGCATCGAGGAGATCACGGATACCTTCGTGACTCTCGACAAGTCACAGACCGCGTTCCCCGACGCGAAGGCCACCGCGGTCTACGGCGGGCTCCAGTCGATCCAGGACGAGCTCGGCCAGGTGCTCCGTCCGGCTTTCGCCAAGCATCGCGCGCTGCTCGCGTGAGCCCACGAGCCCTGCGCGGCGCCTAGGGTCGGCGCAAGGCGCGGAGAAGTCGGCGGCCAAGCGGCCCGCCGTAGCTCAGCGCCAGCACGACGAGCGACCGCGGCGAGCGGGACGACCGCCAAGCGTTCAGCAACTGGGCGCGCCCGGTGGTATTCTGCCCGCGCAGGACCATCGCCACGCCATAGCCGTAGCAGGTGTCGGCCTGTCGCCAGCGGATCGCTGGATGGATCTCCGTCATCGCGGGATCGGCGAGGATCCGGGAGTAGCGGTAGAAGTGCCCCTCGCACATCGCGACCGGAGCGCTCCCGCTCATCCCGCCGACGCCGGTGCGGTAGCTCATCAGGCGGCGCGGTTCGAACCACGCGCCGAGCCCGGTCTTCACGCAGCTGTAGACCAGCCAGGCGTCGATCGCGCCGCGCGCCCCGTCCTCGAGCATATCCTCGCGCAGGCGGTCGCGGCGGAACAGGCAGGCGCCCACCGGCACCGCGAGGTCCACCAGCGCCATGCGGGCGAAATCCGCGAGCTTGCCCTCCGGCAGCCGGTCGCGCCCGAAACGCCGGGCGGCCTCCTCCGTCATCGCCGCGTCGTCGCTGCCGTCGGCGGCGATGACCTTGTGGTCGCAAAAACCCAGCACCAGACCGGGATCGGCCTCCAGCGGCCGCATCAACGTCGCTACGAACCCCGGGTCCCAGAGGTCGTCGTCGTGCAGGATCCCGAGATAGCGGCCTTTCGCGAACCCGAACCCGGCCCGCCAGTTGCCCACGATCCCGAGGTTTTTTGGATGCCGGATGTGCCGGACCCGCGGATCGGCCTCCGCCAACGACCGGGCGACCTCGGCCGTCTCGTCGGTGCTGTGGTCGTCGAGGACCAGGATCTCCAGTTCGCGGTGGCTTTGCCGGCAGGCGCTCAGCACGGCTTGGCGGAGCAGGGCGGGCCGGTTGAACGTCGGGACGAGGACCGTAACTAGTGGCAACCCGGACATCGGCGGCACCATACTGGCGCGACCAGATCGAAGTCTCCAAAATGATGGCACCGACAGACCCACCCGCTCCCGACCGACCCAAGCGCCGCGTGCGCTACTCGGGCAAGAACCCGCGCCGCTTCGACGAGAAATACAAGGAGCACGACCCGGTCCGCTACGCCGCCGATGTGGCGAAGGTGGTCGCCGGCGGCAAGACGCCGGCCGGTTCGCATCGGCCGATCATGGTCGCGGAGATCCTGGAGGCGCTCGCGCTCAAGCCCGGTGGGATCGTCGTGGATTGCACGCTCGGCCACGGTGGCCACGCCCGCGAGCTGCTGGCGCTGGTCGCGCCGCCGCACCCTGACATCCCGCCCGCCGCGGAGGCGGTGACGACGGATGCGACAAGGAGTCCCGGAGCCACCTTCTCCGCGGTCACCGTCGCGACCACGAGGGCCGTGCCACTTGGCCGCCTCATCGGCCTTGATGTGGACCCCATCGAACAGCCGAAGACCATCGCGCGGTTGCGCGACGCGGGTTTCGGCGAGGACGTCTTCACGCCCGTCCGGCGCAACTTCGCCGGGCTGCCGCAGGTCCTCGCTGAGCTCGGCATCGAGGGCGCCGACGCCATCTTGGCGGATCTCGGCGTCTCCTCGATGCAGCTCGACGACCCCTCGCGCGGCTTCACCTTCAAGGACGACGGCCCGCTCGACCTCCGCCTGAACCCGCAGCGCCCGCCCTCGGCATCGGATCTTCTGGCGTCCATCCGCGTCGACCGGTTGGAGGCGCTCCTCGCGGAGAATTCCGACGAACCCGACGCCGCGACGCTCGCCCGCGAGATCGTCGCCGTCCGCGACCGCGCGCCGATCACCCGCACTCGGCAGCTTGCTGACGTCTTGCGCGGGATCCTCGCCGGGTCGCGGCTCTCGCGCGGCCGCGATGCCGACAACGCCTGCGTGCGCCGGGTGTTCCAGGCTTTGCGCATCGCGGTGAACGACGAGTTCGGCGTGCTCGACACATTTCTCCGCAACCTGCCGGGCTGCCTTCGTCCTGGAGGACGTGTGGCCGTGCTCACGTTCCACTCAGGCGAGGACCGCCGGGTGAAGAAGGCCTTCCAGGAAGGCGAGAGGAACGGGACCTATTCGGCCGTGGCCCGCGATGTCGTCCGGGCGACGCCGGAGGAACAGCGGTCGAATCCCCGGAGCGCACCGGCCAAGTTGCGTTGGGCGGTCCGCGCCTGATCCGACCGGCGGGCTCGGTGGCGCATCCTGTCATCGGGCCGAGGGCTGCTCATGGCTGGCCCTTGTGCAGCAGGGGCCGCTATGTCTTTTGCATTCCGCTGGCGATGCTCCAAGCTCCGCACACCGGACCGTGAAGATCTCCATCGTCATCCCTGCCTACAACGAAGAGAAGCTGTTGCCTGCGACGCTGCGCGCGGTGCAGGCGGCGCGGGCGGCGTTCACGGAGCGCGGTTTGGACAGCGAGGTCATCGTCTGCGACAACAACTCCACCGACCGGACCGCCGAGGTCGCGCGGGCCGGCGGAGCCGCGGTGGTCTTCGAGCCGATCAACCAGATCGGCCGTGCCCGGAACACCGGGGCCGCCTCCGCCACCGGTGATTGGATCCTCTTCGTGGACGGCGATTCCGAGCCGTCGGCCGGCCTCTTCGGCGAGATGGCCGACGCCGTGTCCAGCGGGAAGGTCCTGGCGGGTGGTTCGACGTTGCGGACGGATGCGCGGAGCTGGTGGTACGATCTCTTCGCGTGGATGTGGTGCCAGTGGAGCCGGATCGCCACGCACATGGCCGGCTCGTTCATCTTTGTGGAGACCGCGGCGTTCCGCGAGCTGGGCGGCTTCTCCGACAAGCTCTTCGCCGCCGAGGAGCTCGACCTGTCGGTGCGCCTCAAGAAGCTGGCCGCGCAGCGGGGCAGGCGCGTCGTGATCCTCCACCGTCATCCGCTCATGACCTCGGCGCGCAAGGCCGAGCTCTATTCGCTGCGCGAGACGGTGGTGTTCATGGTCAAGACCGTCCTGCGCCCGAAGAAGATGCTCTCCGACCGCTCGGCCTGCGCCATCTGGTACGACGGTCGCCGCTGACGCCGAGATCCGGTCGATCGAGGAACGCCCGCCGGCCACGGCCCGCCGGCGGGTGGCCATCCGGACCGTGTCATCACGGACCGGGGGCTCTCGTGGCGGGAGGTTGCCCGACGAAGGGACGATTCTCCCTTGCCAGCCGGGCGTCGGCTCCCTGATTTTCACGCATGGCAGACACCCTTCCGCCCGCCGCCGTCGATGCCGAGTTCTATCCTCCGGCCGATGCGTTCTTCCGTGCCCATGGCGCGACCGCGCTCACGTTCGACGATGTCACGCTGGCGACACTCTACTCGGATGTCCTGCCGCGCGACGCCCAGCTCCACACGACCCTGGCGGAAGGCCTGAGCCTCAACATCCCGGTCATCTCGGCCGACATGGACACCGTCACGGAGGCGCGCATGGCCATCGCGATGGCGTTGAGCGGCGGCCTCGGGCTCATCCACTACAACCTCGCCGAGAAGCAGCAGCTCGCCGAGGTCAGCCGCGTGAAGAACCACGTCCACGGGCTGATCCAGGACCCGATCCAGGTCGGCCCCGACCAGTTCATCGGCGACGTGCTGGAGCTGATCGAGCGCAAGCGGTTCTCCTTCTCGACGTTCCCGGTGGTCGATTCCGCCGGCAAGCTGATCGGGCTCCTGCCCGGCCACGTCGTGAAACCGCGCTACGCCAAGCGCAAGGTCGCCGAGTCGTTGCAGCCGCGTTCACAGGTGTACACGGTGAACGTGAAGGAGCTCGC
>JANNAJ010000172.1:0-2353 GCA_031384285.1 Verrucomicrobiota bacterium | reverse complement strand
CGGGCGTAGGTCGGCTCGTCGAGGTTCTCGCCGTTGCGCTTCACCGGCTCGGTCTGGGCGAAGCGGCTCACCGACACGACCTCGAAGTTGAAGAGCGTCTGGGTCGTCTTCTTGCGCTGGTGCTTGTTCTTGATCTGGCGTTGGACGAGGTCGCGCTTCTGCGAGTCGGTCAGGTCCGGCGCGGGCGGGACGAACTTGGATCCGCTCCGGCCCGACGGGAGGTCGTCGCCGGCGACCGATTCGAAGCGCATCGGCGGCTCATCCGATGGCGCCGATGCCTCGGGCGCCGGGCGGGTCCTCGTCTGCGCGGGCGCCGCGGCCTGCGGCGCCGAGAGCGGCGCGGCACCTCCGCGGGTGGCGATGACCGTGACCACGATGCGTCCTTCGAGCGCGGGGTCGACCGCGGATCCGGTGACGACCTGCGCATGCTCGCAGAGGCGCTGGAACTGGTCCTGCACCTCCTGGAGCTCGTCGAAACGCAGGTCGTTGCCGCCGGCGACCGCGAGCAGCGCCGCATCGGCGTCCACGAGCATCTGCTCCGCCTGGAGGAAGGGATGCGTCCGCAGTTTCTCGACCGCCTCCCGGGCGCGTGCCGGGCCGCGGGTCTCGACCGACGCGAACACGCTCTCGGCATGCCGTCCGCGGAGCAGTCGTTCAAGGTCGGCGAACCCGAGCGGGTTCATCGACGGCCGGTGCAGCAGCCGCCAGAGGCTCTCGACGCTCTGCGCGACCATCACGTTCGCGGCGTCGAAGACCTCGGTGACGAGCGTCCGCTCGTCGAGCATCGCGGCGACGCCTTGGTTGGGCACGCAGATCACGGCGTCGGACGCGGCGCGCAAGGCCTGCAGGCCCTCGGAAGCGTTGGAATGGCGCAGCGGTCCCTCGTAACGGAACGGCAGCACGGCGATGCCGAGCACGAGCGATCCCGCCTCCCGTGCGACGCGTGCGACCACCGCCGCCGCGCCGCCTCCGATGCCGCCCCCGATGCCGGCGACGATGCACACCAAGCGGACCCCTTCGACGACCTGCCTCAACCGTGCGACGTCCTGCTCGGCGGACTGCGCGCCGCGGGCGAGGTCGTTGCCGCAGCCTTCGCCGCGGGTCAGGCGTGCGCCGAAGGCGGTGTTCTCCGTGCGCCGCAGCCGTCCGAGCGCGGTCGAATCGGTGTCCACCGCGGCGAACCGCGCGCCGTCGAGGCCGGCCGCGGCGAGCAGCTCGGCGATCGCGCCGCCGGCCCGGCCGACGCCGACCACGAGGAAGCCGGTCCTCGGCGCGGGCGCGGGCTCGGTTTCGGCGGAGATGTCAGGACCGGTAGGATTATCCATGGCGGGATCGGTGTCCGGGGTTCAGCGGCGGAAAAGGTTCTGCAAGGTCGACTTCAGGTCGAACCGGCCGCGGCTGCGGCTCTGGAGGCGCATCGCGCCGTAGCGGACGAGCCCGATGGCGACGGCGAACTCAGGGTTGGCAAGCACGTCGGCCGGGCCCGACACGTTGTGGGTGTGGGCGCGGCCGACCGGCATCTCGAAGACGCGTTCGACCAGGGTCTCGATGCCCCGTGCCCGCGCGCCGCCGCCGCAGAGGACCACGCCGGCGCGGGCAAGCCCGAAGGCGTCGGACTTCGCGAGGTCGCGGGCCACGAGGTCGAGCGTCTCCTCGATCCGCAGCGACATGATCCGGTGGAGGTTCTCGATGCTGATGGTCCTGGGTGTCAGGCCGGTCTCGCCGGGGATGGTGTGGGTCGCCCCTTTCAGCGCCGGGTCATACACCGCGCAGCCCTGCTCGATCTTCAGGCGCTCCGCTTGGTCGATGGGGATGCGCAGGCCGCAGGCGAGGTCGTTCGAGACGTGGTCGCCGCCCACGGCGAGGACGCCGGAATGGCGCAGCACGCCGCCGTGGAAGAAGGCGTACTCGGTCGTGCCGGCGCCGAGGTCGAGCAACACGACGCCCTGCTGCTTCTGCTCGGGGGTGAGCACGGCGAGCGCGGAGGCGAGGCCGTTGAAGACGGGTTTCACCACCGCGACCTGCATCCCCTGCACGACGCGCCGGGCCGTCTCGATGCGCGAGGTGCGCCCCTGGATCACGTGGACGCTCGCCTCGAGCACGCCGCCGACCAGGCCGACCGGGTTCTCGATGCCGGTCCGGTCGTCGACCTTGTAGTCCTGCCGGACGCTGTCGATCACCTCGTGCTCGGCGGGGCAGTTGAACTGCTTGGCGTTGCCGACCGCGTCCGCGACGTCCTCCGGCGAGATGGTGCGGTCGAACGATGCGATGGGATGCACGCCGCGGCTATCGAGGCACCGGATATGGTTGCCGGTGATGCCGAGATAGACCTCCTGGATCTCGACGTTGGCCT
>JANNAJ010000156.1:0-1991 GCA_031384285.1 Verrucomicrobiota bacterium | reverse complement strand
GTTCGCCTACTTGAAGACGCTGAAGTGATCCGACCGACGGCGTGGCGCGCACGATGGTGACCACGCCCGACAACAGACTGTTCGACGCGGAGTTGCTCCGCCCGGCCTCCCCACGATGAACCAAACCGCTTGCGGCACCTCCGTCGTGGTCGCTTAAATCCGCCCCGCGCTTGCCTGACGCTGGGCAATCCTCCATCGCACATCGTAAATCGAAAATCTCCTCATGGCCTACACCACCTGCACCGTCCCCGCCGGCGCGAAGATCACCATCAACGCCGGCAAGCTGGACGTCCCCGCCAACCCCATCATCCCCTTCATCCGCGGCGATGGCACCGGTCCCGACATCTGGGCCTCGTCCGTGCGGGTGATGGATGCCGCGGTGGCCAAGGCCTACGGCGGCTCCCGGAAGATCGCGTGGATGGAGGTCTTCGCCGGCGAGGAGAGCTTCAAGCGCTTCAACAACTGGCTGCCGGACGACACGGTCGAGGCGTTCCGCGAGTTCCTCGTGGGCATCAAGGGCCCGCTCACCACGCCCGTCGGCGGCGGCATCCGCTCGCTCAACGTCGCGTTGCGCCAGATGCTCGACCTCTACGTCTGCCTCCGTCCGGTGCAGTACTTCACCGGCGTGCCCAGCCCGGTGAAGCACCCGGAGAAGGTGGACATGACCATCTTCCGCGAGAACACCGAGGACATCTACGCCGGCATCGAGTACGCCGCCGGCTCGGCCGATGCGCAGAAGATCCTGGACTTCCTCGCCGTCAACTCGCCCAAGGACTTCAAGAAGATCCGCTTCGGCACCAAGGCCGCCGCCGAGGAGTTCTGGACCGCCGTCGGCGCCAAGGATTTCCCCTGCGACGTGCAGGTCGGCATCGGCATCAAGCCGGTGAGCTACTCCGGCAGCGTGCGTCTGATCCACAGCGCTATCAGCTACGCCATCAAGTTCAACCGCAAGTCGGTCACGCTGGTCCACAAGGGCAACATCATGAAGTTCACGGAAGGCGGCTTCCGGGACTGGGGCTACAAGGTGGCGAAGGAACACTTCGGCGCGGTCGAGATCGACGGCGGGCCGTGGTGCAAGATCCCCGAGGGCAAGCCCGGCGCGGGACTGGTCATCAAGGACAGCATCGCCGACATCGCGCTCCAGCAGGTGCTGACCCGTCCGACGGATTTCGACGTGATCGCCACGCTCAACCTGAACGGCGACTACCTCAGCGACGCGCTGGCGGCGCAGGTCGGCGGCATCGGCATCGCGCCCGGCGGCAACATCAACTACATCACCGGCCACGCCATCTTCGAGGCGACGCACGGCACCGCCCCGAAGTACGCGGGCAAGGACATGGTCAATCCCGGCTCCGTCGTCCTCTCCGGCGAGATGATGCTCCGTCACCTTGGATGGATCGAGGCGGCCGACCTCATCCTCAAGGGCCTCAACGGCGCCATCGCGTCGAAGAAGGTGACCTACGACTTCGCCCGCCTCATGGAAGGCGGGACCGAAATCAAGTGCTCTGACTTCGGTGACAACATGATCGCGCATATGTAAGCGCGTCCGCCCAATCCCCTCCCGTGCAAGGCCGGCCTCGTGCCGGCCTTGTGCTTTTGTGCGAGGGCCGGCGCGTCCCACCAAATGGTTCGTCCCGCCGGTAAAATCTCCGGCCGCCACCCGCTCGTGTTGCCGCACTTCCCCGTAGTCGCAGGCTTCAGCCTGCGCGTCAGGCCAGCCACGACAGAAGCGCAACCTGAAGGTTGCGACTACGCAGCAGCGGACGGCCTGGCCTCCCCGGCGGAATCTGTAATGGCGGGCGGGGGCCGCCGAGTTGGGCCGAGGCCCGCCCGGCTGACCGGGCGACGCGGCCGTTTCGGGGTGGCCACGGGTGCGGCCGCGGGGTCAAGCGGGCGGGGGCAGCGTCGCCCAGGCCAAGAAAACCCTCAGGATTTCCTCAAGCATGAACGGGCCACCCTGTCCCTCGAACTTTCCGTCCCGAACTCGGCAG
>JANNAJ010000146.1:0-2682 GCA_031384285.1 Verrucomicrobiota bacterium | reverse complement strand
ACCCACTGGATACCGACCTACTGATCACTGGCTCGGTCACTGCCTTCTATTCGACCGCGGTGGACGCCGCCGGCCGGACGCTGGGCGAGGTCGTCCGCTCCATCGCGTGCGGCTACCTGCGCGGCACGCCGAACGGGATCCGCGTGGACGCGCAGTCCGGTCTCGTCTGGAGCCCGAGCCATTTCACGTGGATGGATACCAACCATCCCGCCGGCACCCCGCGCGAGGGCTATCCCATCGAGATCCAGGCGCTGTGGATCCGCCTGCTGCGGCAGCTCGCACGCATCGGCGCCGAACCGTGGGAAGGCCGGGGCGAAAGCTGGGCCGACCTCGCGCGCCGCGCGGAGAGATCGTTCGAGAACTACTACTGGCTCGAAGAGTGCGGGTGGTACGCCGACAATCTTCGTTGCCCCGCCGGACAGCCTGCCCGGACCGCTCCGCCGGACAACGCGCTCCGCAGCAACTGCCTTCTCGCGGTGTCGCTCGGTCTAGCCACCGGCGAACGCGCGCGCCGAACCGTCGAGGCCGCGCGGCGCTGGCTCGTCATCCCCGGCGCGCTGCGTTCGCTGGCGCCGTTGCCGGTCGTGCCGCCGCTCGCCATCTACGGGAACCACGGCGGTCTGCTCAACGATCCGGACCATCCCTATTGGCCGCGCTACGAAGGGGACGAGGACACCCGCCGCAAACCCGCCTACCACAACGGCACCGCGTGGACGTGGACCTTCCCCATCTTCTGCGAGGCCTTGGTGAAGGCCTTCGACGGCGATCCACGGGCGATCGCCGCGGCACGCGCCTATCTGGGCAGCACGGACCGCCTGATGGCCGAAGGCTGCCTCGGGCATCTGCCCGAGATCGTCGACGGCGACGCGCCCCACACGCATCGCGGTTGCGACGCCCAAGCCTGGGGCGCCACCGAAGTCCTGCGCGTGTGGCGATGGCTGGGGGCTCAGTAGGGGCAGACTTCACCCGAAGCCCCCGGTCGCAGGGGCAACTCGCCCTTGAGCCCAGACCTTATGGGAAAACCACTCGGCCACGCCCGGATCCTGACCACCACGTGGCTCGCCTTCGCCCTGCTGGGCGGCGCGTCCGCAAAAGATCCGGTGTCCGCGCCGGGGCTGGCGGTGAGGTATCCGGGCGACCTCGGCATCGCGCAGGACCCCGCCGTCCTCTTCCATGAGGATTTTGAGAAGGACGAGATCGGGAAGCACTGGGATGAAGTGAAGACCCGGGGCAGATCCACGGTCCCTGCGGTGCAGGAGGAACGCGAGGCGACCATCGCGCGGGGAAGCCGCTCGGCCCGGGCGCAACTGGACAAGACGGGGTACGAGGACGTGACGTTGGTGAAGCGTCTGAGCCCCGGCCATGACGAGCTGTTCATGCGACACTATGTCCGATACGGGCAGGACTACGGCTTCCACGGACATGGCGGCAGCGGGTTCATGGCCGACGCCGGCAAAGGCGCGTTCAAAGGGGCCGGCAAGGCCCCCGACGGCGACAAGTTCTTCTGGGCGACCCTCGAACCGATCGGTGGGCGGGGCCGCGCCTGGAAACCACCCGGCGCGCTCATCTTCTACGCCTACTGGTGGCAGATGAAGCCGGACGGGCGCGGCAACCATTGGGGCAACTGGTTCGAGCCCCAGCCTGCCCAAGTCCCGGCCCTCGGGACCTGGCTCTGCGTCGAGTGGCGCGTGAAGGCCAACACGGCGGGACGCGAGGACGGCGAGTTGGATTGCTGGATCGACGGCGTCCGACACGGCGAGTTCCGAGGGATCAATTGGCGCAGCGACGAGAGACTGAAGCTCAACCAGGTCTCGCTCTCCCAGTGGCTGGAACCCGGCTCCTACGACGGCTCCGGCGGCGGCACCACGCGGACGGTCTGGTATGACGACGTCGTCGTGGCCACGAGATACATCGGCCCCAAGCAGACCCCTTGAACGTGGGACGACCCACGACCAGACCGCTCACTCCGGCTGATACCAGAGCCGACGGTCCGAGTTCGCTCCAGAGGACACATCACCGGTGAAGTCCAAGATCTCCGCATGTCCATCGGCGTACAGGATGGGCGAGATCCGGCGACCGGCGGTGGGGCTGTGGCCACCGTTTTTCAGTGTCTTCGAAGGATGGGCACGATGCCAAAAGACACCGAAATCTTGGTTGTTCCAGAAGTGCGTTCTTGCTGGCGGCTCATAGAGGACGATAAACCGGCTCGCTTGGGATACCCAGCCGTCGTCCTTGTCGTTGATCAGGGCGCGCTCCAGACGGGGGCTCCCCCCGGAAGCGTTGTATTGATAACTGCAGCCGAAGGTCTCCCACAAGCGTGCCCAGTGAGGGCCTCCGTTGGCCCGGTAGTCGATTCCACCGTCGGCCGGGCACCGGAACGTCCGCGGCTCGGTCACGTAGCGGTTCAGCGGGCGGGCCTTGGCGGGCGGAAGCATCAGCAGGGGTCCTCTTCCGTCCTTTCCTCCAAGCGCCGTGGTGAAGCTCCAGGTCTGGTCGCGTGGTGTTCCTTGAGGAATCAGGGCGCCGGGGTTCGAGATCATGGTCCCGCCCAGCGGATAGCGACCGCTGTTGTCGGCTTGATACAGCTTCAGGCCGATCCCGATCTGACGGAAGTTGCCGAGGCAGACCGCCTCCTTCGCCCGATCCCTCACCCGCGTCAGCGTCGGCAGCAGCAGCGCGGCC
>JANNAJ010000137.1:0-2015 GCA_031384285.1 Verrucomicrobiota bacterium | reverse complement strand
AGTCGAACACTTGGTCATTGGAAGCACCCCCGGTCCGGCCTATGAAGGCCGCATCCACCCTCTGCCACCATCCCGAGGAGCCGTCCGGGAGGGAGTTTGCGGGCCCGACGAGGCTCGGAGAACGGGTCCCGGAGCATCCGTCGAAACATTTCGTCTAAGGATTGGTCCAGTCGTGTGTCGTAGAAGGTGAGATGCCCCCGCTGAACGGACCAAAGAAACCGGACCGGCGCCGAACGCGATGATGCGACGCCGCCTGAGAACAAGCCGATGACCGTGGCCAGTCCAGAATCCGCCAGCACCAGTCAGCCGCCCCGATCCGAGACGATCGAGGAGCTGTTCGGCGCGCTGGAGTCGCCCCTGCTCAGCTACGCGCTGCGGCTGGTCGGCGACCGCGCCCAGGCGGAGGACATCGTCCAGGATGCGTTCATGAAACTTCACGCCCAGTTTGCCGAGGTCCGCGAGCCCCGCCGGTGGCTATACCGCACCGTTCACAACCTCGCCCTCAACCACCGCCGCCAATCCGGCAAGATCGTGGCGCTGCCGGAATCGGGCGCGGCGAATCCGAATGGAACCGGCTCCGACCGCGAGACCGCCGACACCGAACCCCTGCCCGACGAGCAGATCATCCGTTGGGAAGGCATCGGGCTCGTCCGCCTCAGCCTCTCGGCGCTGGACGAACGCAGCCGCGAAGTCGTCCGGCTGAAGTTCGACGACGATCTTTCCTACCAGCAGATCGCCGAACGAACCGGCCTCAGCAACGGCCACGTCGGCTACCTCCTCCACCACGCGCTCAAGACCCTCGCGGCCGAGCTCAACCGCGCGGGACTCCTGCCATGAACCCATTCTCCAACAATCCTCCCGGCCAGGACGATCCCGAGCTCCGCATCACGGCATTGCTCCTGGGCGAACTCTCCGAAACGGCCGCAGCCGCCCTGCGCGAGGACATCTCCGGCAGCGCCGCCCTGCAAAAACTCCACGACGAACTCGCCCGGACCGTCGGCCTCGTCCGTGAAGCCCGCGGAGCGGCGGATGAAAAGACGGGGCCTGCGGCGGAACCGCTCACCCTGTCGTCCGAAAAACGAAACCGTCTCTTTGCGGCGTTCAAAACGGTTCCATTGCCGGTGGCAGGCAAGAAACGACGGCTGGTCGTTCCGTGGCGGGAAGCCGCGTCCGTGGCGGCCATGCTGGCCGTGCTCGCGGGTGTAACGACGCTGGTGTTGAACCGGGGCCTCCAGCCGGAAGACACGCTCTCGGACCGGATGGCCCTCTTCTTCGGGCGTGAAAAATTCTACAAGAAACCCGGCGGTGTGACTCCGTTGCCGATGCTGGAGACGGCCCGTTCGGACCAATCCCAGACGGTCCACCTTTTCGCGTATGACGCGGCGAGTTCGTCGTTGGATGTCCGGGCCGCTCGGGTTGAGGCCGAGTTCGCAGCCGCCCGCGGATCCGTTCCGCCATCTGGCCAGGTGCCCTTGCTAAATTCGGCTGGCGAACCCGTTGTGATCGACCCGCTCGGCGTCATGCGGAAGCGTGTCGACCGAGAATCCGCCGCGGTGGATTCGAAATACAAGGCCCGCTACGGCGACCAGCTTAAGGCGCTTCTCAAGGAGCCGGACCCGGCTGCCAATGACTACGCGGGAAACGCCTCCGGCACACCCACGCTGACGGTTGCCGATTCCAGAAAGGTCGAAGAACGGCCAGTTCCCCGTTTTGCCATCGCCCTTCCTTCCAGCGCGGAACCAGCCAAGGCGGGAGCCGATGACTTCGACGCCCTGAGCCGGGGTGTAAGACCCGCTCTCGGGGCCGGGAATCGGTGGGACAGCAGTTCCACGAAGGCTTCCGACGAAGCTCCGGTGGCTGCGACCTTCTTCCGGCAGGCCGGTCAGCCCCAGAGCCTGGCGCGAACCGATCTTTCCGGACGTGCCGACGCTGCCGGAGCAAAGGCCGGGTCTACCTGGGAGTTCCGCAACTCCGGCCGCGCCCGCGTACAGGTCGCCATACAGAGCGAGAGCAAG
>JANNAJ010000118.1:0-2598 GCA_031384285.1 Verrucomicrobiota bacterium | reverse complement strand
ACTTCCTCGGCTGGCGCACCGTGCCGACCGACAACAGCTCGCTCGGCGAGACCGCGCGCTCCTCGGAACCGCATGTCCGCCAGATCTTCATCGGCCGCGGCCCGGAACTCGCCGACGACCTGGCCTTCGAGCGCAAGCTCTACGTCATCCGCAAGCGCTCGTTCAGCGAGATCCGCTGCTCCACGCTCGACGGCGCCGCGTTCTGGTACGTGTGCAGCCTCTCGAGCCGGACGCTCGTTTACAAGGGCATGCTGCTGACCGAGCAGGTCGGCAAGTACTTCGCCGATCTGCGCGACCCGCTGACCAAGACGGCGCTGGCGCTGGTCCACTCGCGTTTCAGCACCAACACCTTCCCCAGCTGGGGCCGGTCGCATCCTTACCGCTACATCGCGCACAACGGCGAGATCAACACGCTCCGGGGCAACATCAACTGGATGCACGCCCGCGAGGCGCTGTTCGAATCCGAGGCCTTCGGCGACGACATCCAGAAGATCCTGCCGATCGTCGACCCGAACGGCAGCGATTCGGCGATGTTCGACAACGTGCTGGAGCTGCTCGTGCTCGCGGGCCGCTCGTTGCCGAACGCGATGATGATGATGATCCCGGAACCGTGGGCCAACCACGAGTCCATGAGCGACGACAAGAAGGCGTTCTACGAGTACCACTCGTGCCTGATGGAGCCGTGGGACGGCCCCGCCTGCATCGCGTTCACCGACGGCGTGCGCATCGGCGCCTCGCTCGACCGGAACGGCCTCCGCCCGTCGCGCTACTACGTCACCAAGGACGACCACGTGATCATGGCGTCCGAGGTGGGCGTGCTCGACATCGCCCCGGAGAACATCCTCGAGAAGGGCCGGCTCCAGCCGGGCCGCATGTTCTACATCGACACCGAGCAGGGCCGCATCGTCGCCGACGAGGAGATCAAGGACCAGATCGCCGGCGAGCAGCCGTACCGCCAGTGGCTCAACCAGCACATGATCCAGCTGGCGTCGCTGCCCGACCCGGAGCATCTGCAGGAGCTAGGCCACGATACGGTGCTGAAGCGCCAGAAGGCGTTCGGGTACACCTTCGAGGACCTGCGCATGCTGATGGTCCCGATGGCGCGGGACGGCGTCGAGGCCATCGGCTCGATGGGCACCGACACCCCGCTCGCGGTGCTGTCGAACCAGCCGCAGTCGCTCTACAACTACTTCCAGCAGCTCTTCGCGCAGGTCACGAACCCGCCGATCGACTGCATCCGCGAGGAGATCGTCACCAGCGCGATCACCACCATCGGCTCCGAGAAGAACCTGCTCGCGCCGGTCCCCGAGAGCTGCCATCTGATCGAGCTGAAGGCGCCCGTCCTCACCAACGAGGAGTTCGCCAAGCTCAAGCACCTCGACCAGCCAGGCTACAAGTCGGTCACGCTCTCCATCCTCTACAAGGTGGACAAGGGCACGAAAGGCCTGGAGAAGGCGCTCGCCGATCTCTTCAAGAAGGCGAGCAAAGCGATCACCGAGGGGATCAACATCCTCATCCTCTCCGACCGCGGCGTGGATGCCAAGAACTCCGCCATCCCGGCGCTGCTCGCCGTCAGCGGCCTGCACCATCACCTGATCCGCGAGGGCACCCGCACCCGCGTCGGTCTCGTGCTCGAGTCCGGCGAACCGCGCGAGGTGCACCACTTCTCGCTGCTCATCGGCTACGGCTGCGGCGCCATCAACCCGTACCTCGCGTTCGAGTCGATCGACGACATGATCCGCCAGGGGCTGCTCGTGGGCGTGGACCACAAGACGGCCTGCAAGAACTTCGTGAAGGCCGCCGTGAAGGGCGTGGTGAAGGTCGCCTCCAAGATGGGCATCTCCACCATCCAGTCCTACCGCGGCGCCCAGATCTTCGAGGCCATCGGCATCAACGAGGCCGTGGTGGACAAGTACTTCACCTGGACCTCGACCCGCGTCGAGGGCATCGGTATGGAGGACATCGCCAAGGAGGTCGAGACCCGCCACCGGCACGCGTTCCCCGACCGCCCGACCGAGCTGCACACGCTCGACGCCGGCGGCCAGTACCAATGGCGCAAGGAGGGCGAGTACCACCTCTTCAACCCGGAGACCGTCCACAAGCTGCAGAAGGCCGTCCGCAACGCCGACTACGCCACCTTCAAGGACTACTCGAAGCTGGTGAACGAGCAGTTCAAACATTGGGCGACCTTGCGCGGTCTGCTCGATTTCAAGCCGGCCGACGCCATCCCCATCGAGGAGGTCGAGCCGGTCGAGGCCATCGTCAAGCGCTTCAAGACGGGCGCGATGAGCTACGGCTCCATCTCCAAGGAGGCCCACGAGGCGCTGGCCATCGCCATGAACCGCATCGGTGGCCGGTCGAACACCGGCGAAGGCGGCGAGGACCCGGCCCGCTACATCCCCGAGGCGAACGGTGATTCCAAGAACTCCGCCATCAAGCAGGTCGCGAGCGGCCGCTTCGGCGTGACGAGCCTCTACAGCGTCAACGCGAAGGAGCTGCAGATCAAGATGGCGCAGGGCGCCAAGCCCGGCGAAGGCGGTCAGCTGCCCGGCACCAAGGTCTATCCGTGGGTCGCCAAGGTCCGCCACTCGACGCCCG
>JANNAJ010000116.1:0-3976 GCA_031384285.1 Verrucomicrobiota bacterium | reverse complement strand
CGCGGTCGAGTTCCGCCGCCTGCCCGACGGAGGCATGCAGCCTCGGTTGGTCGTGGCCGCGGACCAGAGCGTCCACATGGTCTGGCTCGGCGGGGACCCGAAGGCGTCGGACGTGTTCTACCAGCACCGCGCTCCTGACGCCGCGCCTTCCGGCACACCGCTGCGGATCAATAGCCAGCCCGGAAGCGCCATCGCCATCGGGACGATCCGCGGCGCGCAGATCGCGGTCGGCCGCGACGGCCGGGCGCACGTGGTCTGGAACGGCTCCGGCACGGCGACGCCGAAGCCGGAAGGCAGTTCGCCGCTGCTCTACGCGCGTTCGGACACCACCGGCACGGCCTTCGAGCCGCAGCGTAACCTGGTGACCCGCACGACCGATCTCGATGGCGGCGGGAGCGTGGCCGCGGACGCCGACGGCCGGGTGCACGTCCTGTGGCACGCCGGCACGCCGGGCACCAAGACCAGCGAGGACAAACGTCGCGTCTTCCTCGCCCGTTCGACCGATGACGGCAGATCCTTCGCGCCCGAGATCCCGGTGACCGACGGCACGGGAGCGTGCGGGTGTTGCGGCATGGAGGCGGTCACCGGTCCCGGAGGCGAGATCTTCGCGCTCTACCGGTCGGCGAAGGCGAACGTCCATCGCGAGGCCACGTTGGCGGTGTCGCGCGACCACGGCGTCACCTTCACGGTCGAGCCGCTGCAAGATTGGGAGACCGGGTCGTGCCCGATGAGCAGCGCGGCGTTCCTCGGATCCAAGACCGGCATGACCGCGGCATGGGAGACCAAGGGCCGGATCCATTTCTCAGCGGTCGGGAAAGGTGCCTCGAAGCCGATCCGGATCGAGTCCGCTCCCGGAGCGAAGCACCCGACGTTGGCCGTCAACGCCAAGGGCGAGATGCTGATCGCTTGGACGGAAGGCACCGGCTGGCAACGCGGCGGCGACCTGGCATGGCAGGTCTTCGATGCCGCCGGCAAACCGACGCCCGAGCACGGGAGCCGACCGGGCATCCCGGTCTGGAGCTACGCGGCCGCCTACGCCCGCACCGACGGCACGTTCGTAATCGTGTACTGACCTTTGCCGCAGCGGTCCGGGGCTCCGTCAATTTCTCATCGCTCGCCCCGCGTCCTCCTGCCACCAATGGCCCGTGTCCACGTGCCTGTCGCAAATCCGGATCACTCTCCTCGTCGTCGGGACGGCCTTGGCGATCGCGACGCCCCGGGCGGACGACGACGATCATCCCGCGGCCAAGAAGTCCGAGGCGACGAATCACGAAGCGAAGCGCGAAGGATCGGCGCTCGATGCCGCGGCACAGGCCCGGATCGGCTTGGAGGTCAGCAGGCTTCTTCCGGCCCGGATCCCGGCCGTCGCGGTCGCGCACGGGAACGTCCTCGACCCTTCACCTCTGGCGCTGCTCGATGCCGAGCTCGACGGAGCGGCCGCGGCCCTGGTCATCGCCCGCGGCCAAGAAAAGCGCGAACGCGAACTCTTCGAGCGCGACCAGATCGTCGCACGGCCGGCCTTGGAAGCCGCCCAACTCCAGGTCCAGATCGCGGAGACCCGGCACGAGACGGCTCTCCGGCGACTCGCGACCGAGTGGGGCGAGGGCTTCGTCAGCCCCGCGCCGGCCGGGCGCCACACGCTCGTCGCGCAACTGCTCCGTCGCGAGATCATCCTGCTGCGCGTCGAGCTGCCAGCCGGCGAGACGATCTCCGGCACGCCCTCCGACGCGGTCGTCACCACGCTCGCCTCGGAGCGCGGACGAGCGGCGAAGTGGTTCTGCGACGCGCCGACGGTCGACGCACGCACCCAAGGTCGCGGATTCCTCCTGCAGGCTCCCGGACCGGATCCCGACCTGCGTCCGGGCACGGTGGTCACCGCGCGCATCGCCCAGGACGGCCCGGCGAAACCCGCCATGCTGGTGCCCACGACGGCGGTCATCCGGCACCTCGGACTCGCGTGGATCTACCTCGCCGAAGCCGAGGGACGTTTCCGGAAGCAGGCCATCACGCTCGACCGGCTCACCGCCGATGGATGGGTCACCGCCACCGCTCTGCCTGAAGCCGCATCGGTGGTGACCCGAGGTGCGCAATTGCTGCTTTCCGAAGAGCTGAAGGCCCGGTCGGCCGCCGAGTGATGCTGACCGCGCTCGTCACCTTCTCGCTCCGCTTCCGCGGCGTGGTCGTCGCGCTCGCCTGCGTGCTGCTCGCGTATGGCGCCCACGTCGCCAGCCGCGCCAAGCTCGATGTCTTCCCCGATTTCGCGCCGCCGCAGGTCACGGTGCAGACCGAATCGCCCGGCCTCTCGCCCGAGCAGGTGGAATCGCTGGTCACCCGGCCGGTCGAGGACGCGCTCAACGGCACCGGTGGTCTCGACTCCATCCGGTCCGAATCCATCCAAGGGCTCTCGGTCATCACGGTCGTCTTCAAGGACGGCACGGACGTGCTCGTCGCCCGGCAGATGTTGGCAGAACGGCTGGTCGAGACCGCCAGCCGTCTCCCGGCCGGCGTGAAGACGCCGAAGATGACGCCGCTGACCTCGGCGACGATGGACCTCCTGAAGATCGGCCTCCTCTCGACGAACCGCACGCCGATGGAGCTCCGGACCTTGGCCGATTGGACGATCCGGCCGCGCCTGCTCGCGGTGCCCGGAGTGGCGAAGGTCAGCGTCTTCGGCGGCGAGGTCCGCCAACTGCAGGTGCAGGTGAGGCCCGACCGGCTCATCGCCTTCGATCTTTCGCTGGCCGAGGTCACCGCCGTCGCCCGCACCGCGACCGGTGTTCGCGGCGGCGGGTTCATCGAGACCCACAACCAGCGGATCCTGATCCAGACCGAGGGCCAATCCATCACCCCGGCGGCGCTCGGCGAGACGGTCGTCGTCCGCACGAACGGCGTGAGCGTGCGCCTGAAGGACGTCGCGAACGTGGTCGAGGCCGCGGAACCGAAGTTCGGCGACGCCCTGGTCCAAGGACGTCCCGGCGTGCTGCTCACCATGTCGAGCCAGTACGGCGCGAACACGCTCGAGACCACCCTCGCGGCGGAGGCCGCCTTGGCCGAGCTGAAGCCGATGCTGGCCGCGGAAGGCATCGAGCTCTTCGACCGGATGCACCGGCCCGCCAACTTCATCGAGAACGGCTTGGCGAACATGCGCTCGTCCCTGTTCCTCGGCTCCGCTCTGGTCGTCGCCGTCCTCGTGCTGTTCCTCTTCAACGTCCGCACCGCCTTCATCTCGCTCACCGCGATCCCGCTCTCGCTGCTGGCCGCGCTGGTCACGCTGGACCGGCTCGGCGTGACGTTGAACACGCTCACCCTCGGCGGCCTCGCCATCGCCCTCGGCGAGGTCGTCGACGACGCGATCATCGACGTCGAGAACATCTTCCGCCGCTTGCGCGAGAACGCCGCCTCGGCGGCGCCTCGACCGGTCCGACAAGTGGTGCTCGACGCGTCGCTCGAGGTCCGCAGCGCGGTGGTGTACGCCACCTTCGTCGTCGTGCTGGTGTTCCTGCCGGTGATCTCCCTCGGCGGCCTGCAGGGCAGGTTCTTCGCGCCGCTCGGGTTCGCCTACATCCTGGCCGTGCTCGCGTCGCTTCTCGTGGCGCTGACCGTGACGCCGGCGCTCGCGGGACTGCTCTTCGCGAGCGGCGCGAAGGGCACGCACGAGCCGTGGTTGCTGCGGGTCCTGCAGGCCGCCTACCAGCGCGTCTTGCGGGTGCTGCTGCCACATGCCTGGGCCTTGCTCGGGGCCGCGCTGCTGCTGGTGGCCGGCGCCGCGGCGATGGTTCCGTTCCTCGGCGGCGAGTTCCTGCCCGAGTTCCGCGAAGGCCACTTCGTGCTGCAGGTCTCGACCGCGCCCGGCACGTCGCTGCCCGAGATGCGGCGGCTCGGCGAACGCATCTCGGCCGAGCTGTTGGCCGACCCGCGCATCGCGACCGTCGAGCAGCAGATCGGTCGCGCCGAAGCCGGCGAAGACCCATGGGGA
>JANNAJ010000075.1:0-4076 GCA_031384285.1 Verrucomicrobiota bacterium | reverse complement strand
TTCCATCCGGTAGAGACCCTTGTCGCGCGCGGCCGCCACCGACCCGCAGGAGACCAGGTCGGCATAGGCCACGGTCTCGGCCTTGATGAAACCGCGCTCGAAATCGCTGTGGATGACGCCCGCGGCCTTGGGCGCGGTGTCGCCGACGTGGATGGTCCACGCCCGGACCTCTTTTTCGCCCGCCGTGAAGTAGGTCCGCAGGCCGAGCAGGTGATAGGTCGCGCGGATGAGGACGCCGACGCCCGATTCCTTCACGCCGAGTTCTTTGAGGAACTCCGCGGCCTCCTCGGGCGCGAGGTCCACCAAGTCGCTCTCGATCTGCGCGGAGATGACCACGGCCTCGCAGGCGAAGTGGTTCTTGGTGTAGGCCCGGACCTGCTCGACGAACGGATTGGAGTCCGCCGTCGCGAGGTCGGATTCCTTGACGTTGCACGCGAAGATCGTCGGCTTGTCCGTCATCAGCCAGAAGAGGCGCGAGATCGCCTTCTCCTCGGTGGTCAGTTCCAACGTGAGCGCGGGTTTCCCGGCGTCGAGATGCGGTTCCAGCTTCTTGAGCACCGACTCTTCCGCCTGCGCCGCCTTGTCGCCGCGCTTGGCGTCCTTGGCCACGCCCTGGAGGCGCTTCTTCACCGATTCAAGGTCGGCGAGCACCAGTTCCGTCGTGATCGTCTCGATGTCGCGGACCGGGTCCACGTTGCCGGCGACATGGTGGATGTCGGCGTCCTCGAAGCAGCGGACGACCTGGACGATGGCGTCCACTTCCCGGATGTGGGTGAGGAACTTGTTCCCCAGGCCTTCGCCGGCGCTCGCGCCTTTCACCAGTCCGGCGATGTCCACGAACTCGATCGCCGCCGGGATGACCACGGTCGTCTTCGCGATCTTCTGGAGCACCTGCAACCGCTCATCGGGGACGGTGACGATGCCGACGTTCGGGTCGATCGTGCAGAACGGGTAGTTGGCGGCCTGCGCCTTCCGGGTGCGGGTGACGGCGTTGAAGAGGGTGGATTTGCCCACGTTGGGCAATCCGACGATTCCAGCTTTCAGCATAATTCGGCGCGGAGAATGGCCGGGGCGTGCGGGATGACAAGGTCAAGGTCGCCGCCGGCAAGAAAAAGCGGGCTTGGGGATGACACACGGTTTCATCGCCCAAGCCCGCCGTGACCGCTGCCACTCAGCAACGGAAAATTCGTGGGGACGCCCTGTTGATGCCCGGCAAACCCATCGTTGGTCAAGACGCCACTTGCCCTCTGTCCAAAAAACCGATCCGGGGCGGTGGACGGCAAGGCCGGTGACCGCGAGGCGCGCGAAGGGCCCCAAAAAAGAACGACAGCGTGGAAACGAAAGGCCCCGCATCGCAGCGGAGCGGAGGACGGCCCGTCGAGTCGCAATGGGTTCGCGGGCGCGTCGCGACCGGATCGATCCGACACCCGCGACCGACACGTCCCCTTCCCTTCTGTTCTTGCGGCCTCGTGCGACCGCGACCGTCGACCATCCGGCGTCGCCAAAAGATCCTTCATTCAGAGGTCGGCAGGGATCGCGGCCTCAGCGACCCCGGCGCGGACCAGCATCGCCCGGATCCCAGCCCGGCTCGTGCCCAAGCGATCCGCTGCCGCGAAGAGCGGCGCGAAGGCGACCGGGTACCAGTTGCGCCGCCCGGGATCGCACCAGCCGCCGACATCGACCGGCGCGACCGCGGACTGGACCGCATCCGCCAACGCCTCCCCCGTGAGCCGGCCCGCGGTCGTGTCCTCGATGATTCGGCCACTGCCGGCACCGAAGGTCGGATGCTTCCGCAGCAGGAAGCCTCCGGCGAGCTCAGGTCGCCCTAATCGACGGGCTGTCTCGCTGAAGCTCGCCGCGGCGAAGTAGAGCATCAGCAACCGGTGCAGATCGGCGGGACGGTCCATGCAACCGAAGAGCGCGCCGATCAGCGAGGCCGCCGCGGTGAGATCGCCGTCGGTTTCGGTCGCGTGGGAAGCGAGCGCTTCCGGCGCGGGCACCGGAGCATCTTCCAGCATCCGCGCGATCCGCTCGACGCCCAGCAAAGTCAGCGGAAAGCCCGTCGACAACAGCGGATCGATGAACCCGGCCGATGAAGGCAACATCGCCCACCGGCGGCCGACGCTCTCGGCGCTGCGGAAGGAGAGACGCGGCGCGTGCGTGAACCCGCGTACCGGCCGCGCATCGGCGAACTGCGCCGCGACCGACGGCAGCCGCGCGAGCAGGCGTCCCCACGCCGGAGCTCCGTCCGCGAGACCGATCTCGTCGGCGGTCGCTCGGGTCATCGACACGCCCGCGCTGGTGATGCCGTTGCCGAAGCGCAGCACCCAGATCCAACCGCCGGGGAACACATGGTGCAACGCCGCGTCGTCGACCGGGTACGGCGGACGTCCGGCCGTCGGATGCAGTTCGTCCCAACGCCGGACCCCGGTGAAGTGCGAATAGAGCGCCTGCGTTTCCGGGTAGCCGGCGAACGGGACCTCGCCGAGCCCGAGCGCCCGGTGCAAGAATCCGCGAGGCCCGCTGGCGTCCACGACGAAGCGTGCCCGGACCGCGACCGGCTTCCCGAGACGGGTCCCGGACAAAATCATGTGGTCGCCCTTCTCCTCGGCGCGATCGAGATGCGTCTCGTCCAGGTACGTGGCGCCGAGCGACTCCGCCTCGCGCTGGAAAAAGTGGTCGAAATCGGGCCGGAACCAATGCGTGTCCGCGAGTTCGTCGTCCGGGCTGGCGGCGACCAACAGTTCGTTGCCCCGGTCGGCCATCGGTACGAACGGCTCGCCGGGGATGTGGTGGAAGAACGAGAATCCGCGCTTCAGTCCGCAAGCGACCTCGGGATACGCGCGCCGCCACGCACCGTGCTTCACGAACGGCCGCAACCTGGGCAGATTGTAGCGCGTCGCAAGGTCCTCGAGCAACAGGTTGGCGAGCGGCGTCGACGATTCGCCGATCGTGAAGCGCGGATGCCGTCCGCGCTCGACGAGCACGACCGAGCGGCCGAGCCGGCACGCGATCATGGCCGTCAACGAACCGGCGAAGGCCGAGCCGACGATGGCGACGTCGTGGATTTCGGACACGCGCGGATGCTAATCGCCCGGGCCCGCGGAGTCGAAGCCGCTTCGCTCCACCAGGCCGGGCCTCACGGCTTCCCTGTTGCGCCGGCCACTGGACGCGATGAACGATTGGACGGTGCCCGCGCCGTCCATCGAGATCGACCGTTTCGCCCATGAGCGAACCTTGCACGCCACCGGCCTGAGGCGGCTCGCGGGCGTCGACGAGGCGGGTCGCGGTCCGCTCGCCGGACCGGTCGTCGCGGCCGCGGTCGTGTTCCCGGCGGAATGGCTCGCGCACGGTCTCCCGGTCGGACTGCGTGGATTGAACGATTCCAAGCAGCTCACCGAAGCGCAACGCGAACGGTTCTTCGACGTCCTCCTGACCGATCCTTCGGTCGTCTCCGGCATCGCCTGCGTGGAAGCGGACGTGATCGACGCGGTCGACATCCTCCAAGCCACCCACCGCGCGATGAACCAGGCCCTGCGCCGTCTCGTGCCGCGGGCCGAGCACGCGCTGGTAGACGGGCTGCGCGTGAAGACGATGGAGCTGCCGCAGACTCCTCTGGTGAAGGGCGATTCCCGCAGCTACTCCATCGCCGCGGCCAGCGTGCTGGCGAAGGTGACCCGCGACCGCATCATGACCGAGGCCGAAGTGCGTTGGCCCGGCTACGGCTTCGCCCGGCACAAGGGATACCCGACGCCGGCGCACCTCGCCGCGCTCGCCGCGCTGGGACCGTGCCCGATCCATCGCCGCAGCTTCGCGCCATTGCGGCGGCCGGAGCCGGAGTTGTTCCCGGCTTGAACCGGACCGAGGTGCGGGGGCCGCTCTACCTTGGCGGCAGCGGGACGGCGGCCTTGAAAAACGCCGCGTCCAGCGCGTCCGCCCAGAGCCGCGCCGCTTTCCTGGCGCCGGCTTCGCTGAGATGGATCTTGTCCACCGTGTCCCCTGCCCCGAAGGTATCGTAGTCCGGGCCGGCAACGCAGTGGGGGACTTCTTGGATGACACGTTCCTGGACCCGCCGG
>JANNAJ010000069.1:0-1840 GCA_031384285.1 Verrucomicrobiota bacterium | reverse complement strand
CCTCATCGCCCGGGACATGGTAGCTCACCTGCGCGACGAACCACGGCGGTTCCCAGCCGATGGCCCGCCGTGGATCGCGGATGATCCGCTCCAAGAACTCACGGTAAAGCGGACCGGACAACGTCCGCGTCGGATCGGCCTGGTTCGCGTCGCTCTCGCCCTGGTGCCAGAGCACCGCACGGAATCCCCGGGGGCCGAGCGATGCCATGCGGTCGACCAGGTTGGCGTACAGCGCGCCGTCGCAGGACCAATCACCCTCGGGCATCCGCGTCACGTGCGACATCACGGTGGGAGGTCCCGGGAACCGCGCGCCCTTGGGCAGCCACTCGCGCACGCTCGTGCCGCCGGCACCGCAGGCGACCAAGCCGACCGGGACGTCGAACTTCGCCGCGATCGCGTCGCCGAACGGCGGGAGGAAACTGCCGCCGCCGCCGCTCGCGCCGGGCTGTGGATCGTCGGCCACCGACCAACGTCTCCCGTCGAAGGCGACGACGCGGCCGGACCGCACGGTCTGCTTCTCCTCGCCGTGGTTCGCCGAGTTCGATTGCCCGGCCACCACGAAGACCTCGCCGACGCCGACGTGCGCGACCGCGGTCCCGGCGACGACCTGGCCATCGGCGGACACCCGGGCTTCGACCCGGTGCCAACCACCCGACGGCGCGTCCAGCTCACCCGCGAAGGTCCCGGCGCCCCGGTCGAGCGGGATGCGGCGCCACTTGCCCGCCTTGCCCGCCACGACGACCCGCGCCTCGACGGAGACGCGCCGGCCTTCGACCGATGCCACCGTGCCGCGGACGGGGATCGTCCCTTTGCGGCGCGAGCTGCGTTGGACCACCTGATGCTCGAGCGGCGAGGTCAACACGACCGGCCCGGCCGCCCGGGCCACGACGAAATCGACGAGCTCCTGGCACTGGAAGAAGCCGGTCCACATGTTGTGCCCCTGCCCCGCCGGTACGACCAATCGCATCGTGCCACCCAGTGCATCGTAGCGCTGTTTCATGAGGCCGGAGTTCGCTGCGAGCGGCACCAACGCGTCGACGTCGCCGTGGATGGCGAAGAGCGGGACCTTGGCCTGCGCCAATGCAGCGAGACGGTCGACCGGGTTGTGCTCGACGAGATGAGCTTGGAGCTGCGCCGCATCCATGCCGTAGGCCGGGGCGGCCTTCGCCACGCCCGGGTAGCTCGCGATGTCGCAGACCGGATAGATGCCGGCGAAGCCCGCCACCTTCCCGGGGTTCTCCGCCGCCCACGCGAGCGTCATCAGTCCGCCGCGGCTGCGCCCCAGCAACACGGGCTTCGACGCGTAGCCGCGCGTCCGCGTCATCTCGTCGTGGAACCGGGAGAACAAGGCGCGTCCGTCGGGACTGCCGTAGGATTCGCCGACATCGATGCCCGCGATGGCGATGCCGGCGTCGAGGAACCGCTCGAACATCCAGCGCTCCTCCGGTCCGGGCAGGCCGGGCAACGTCGGCGCATACCACACCCATGGCTTCGAGGCGCTGCCTTCCGCCGACGCCGCGGGGATGATGAACGCCGCGTGCCCGTCGACGAGGAAGGATTTGCCGGGCAACGGCAACGCCTTCACCGGCTCGGCGGCGTGGGCGCTGGACAGGGCGGTCGAAGGGACGAGAAGGAGCAGCGCGAAGCAGAAGACGAAGGCTCGGTGCATGGCGGCGTCAGCGTGCGGGGATCCGGTTCATCGTGTAGTAGGCGACGTCATGGACCAACGGATTCCCCGCGCGGTCGCGCACGCCCGGGAAATGCAGCTCATGGATGTGGCCGACGACGAGTTTGTCCACCGCGAGCCGCACGACGAGGCCGTCGGCGCTGACCTGCGCGG
>JANNAJ010000064.1:0-2693 GCA_031384285.1 Verrucomicrobiota bacterium | reverse complement strand
GGTCGAACGACGTGTAGGCGTTCATGTAGCCGCCGGCATCCTGGACCTCCTGGTCGATGCGGCTCCCGGCGCGGGTGCTGGTGCCCTTGAAGAGCATGTGCTCGAGCACGTGCGAGAGACCGGCGCCGAGCCAATCGCCTTCGTCCACGCTGCCGGCGCGGCACCACGCCTGGGCGCTGACGACCGGCGCGCTGTGGTCCTCGCGGAGGATGATCTGCAGGCCGTTGTCGAGCGTGACCAAGCGGACGCCGGGCGGCACCAACGGGATGACCGGGGCCGGGGCGGGAGCGGACTGGAAACTGGACGTGTTCAAAGCAGGCGGACGGTAGCGCGCCGTTCACGCCAGCCAAAGCTCTTTGCCGCAAGGGTGCTCCTGCAGGGTGGCGAGTGGGCGAGTGGGTCAGGGATGCGGTGAGGAAGGTGCGGCGCCGGACTTGGGTGGGCGGATGTGGCGGGTCGGCTCCGGTGTCCGGCGCAGATGGTTGCAGTTGTCCATCGCCACGGTGTGCATCTGCTCGATCAGGCCGCGCAGTCGCAGGCCGAAGGGCGTCAGCGAATACTCGACCTGTCGGACGCGCCCGGCCAGGCGCTCCTCGCGGTGCAGGGCGCCGTCGAGCACGAGATCCGCGAGCTGTGCCGTGAGCACCTTCTGGCTGATGCCCGGCAACGCCCGCCTCAGCTCGCCGTGTCGGCGTGTTCCGTCGAAGAGCTCGCGGAGCAGCAGCAGCTTCCACCGGCCGCCGATGACGGCGAGCAGACGTTCGACTTCGCAGGCCACCGACTTAGTGTTCATCGCGTGCTGGCCGCGGTCGGGGAGGGCAGGGTGGTCACCCCAAGGTGCCCGGTTGCCGCCGCCGCAGGCGCGCTAGAGTTGAACCGCTATGCTCACGATCCGCAAATCCGATGAACGAGGCCACGCCGAGCACGGCTGGCTCGACAGCTACCACACGTTCAGCTTCGCCGATTACCACGATCCGGCGCACATGGGTTTCCGCGGCCTGCGCGTCATCAACGACGACATCATCGCCGGTGGCGGCGGCTTCGGCACGCATCCGCACCGCGACATGGAGATCATCACCTACGTCGTCCGGGGCGCGCTGGAGCATCGCGATTCGATGGGCAACGGCAGCGTGATCCGCGCCGGCGACGTCCAGTACATGGCCGCCGGCACCGGCATCCAGCACAGCGAGTTCAACCACTCGCCGGGCGAGGAGGTCCGTCTTTTGCAGATCTGGATCCTGCCGGATCGTCGCGGCGCGAAGCCGTCGTATGCCGAGAAGCACTTCGCCGGCGCGGAGACGGGCAAGCTCCATCTCGTGGCATCCAAGACGGGCCGCGACGGCTCGATCGCCATCAACCAGGACGCCGACCTGTGGCTGGTGAAGTTCGCTGGCGGCGAAGGCGTATCGCATTCCATCGCACCCGGTCGCGCCGCGTGGATCCAGGTCGCCGAGGGCGAGGTGACGCTCAACGGACACCTGCTCGCCCAAGGCGACGGCGTGCAGGTCAACGCCGAGCCGCGGCTCGAGTTGTCCGCCGCGGGCAAGGCGCAGGTCCTGCTCTTCGACCTGGGCTGAAGCGGAGCTTTCGCGTGCCGCGGCGCCGCCTTCCGCCCATGCTTGCGCCATGAAGATCGCTCTCGGGACCGACCATGCCGGATTCGCTTTCAAGGAACGGGTGAAAGCGTTCCTGCCGACGCTCGGCCATGAGGTCGTGGACTTCGGCACGCACGACGAAGAGGCATGCGATTATCCGGATTTCATCATCCCGGCGGCGGCGGCGGTCGCGCGCGGCGAGTGCGCGCGCGCGATCGTCTTCGGCGGCTCGGGCAACGGTGAGGCCATCGCTGCCAACAAGATCCGCGGCGTGCGCTGCGGGCTGTGCTGGACGGTCGAGGCCGCCCGGCTCAACCGCGCCCACAACGACGGCAACGTGCTCTCCATCGGCGGCCGGCTCGTGCCTGAGGCCGATCTGCTGGAAATCGTGCGGACCTGGCTGGCGACGCCGTTCGACGGCGGACGGCATGCCGCACGGATCGCGAAGCTCGCGAACCTCGGCACGCCGGCGGACGCTGGCCTTGCCGCCCTTTTCCCGGCACGCTGACCCGATGGACCACACCACGCCGCCGGCCACCGATCCCACTCCGTTGTTCGAGCTCTTCCGCGGCAACCACGCCACGGAGCTGCTCGTCGCCGCGGTGGCGCACTTCGATGTGTTCGCCCGGCTCGCGGGACGTCCGATGACGCTCGACGAACTGGGCGCGGAACTCGGCCTGGCCGAGCGGCCGTCCCAAGTGCTGGTCACCGCGTTGCGGGCGATGGGCACGGTCACGCGCGATGCCGCCGGCCGGCTCTCGCCGACACCTTCGGCGATGGAGCATCTGGTGCCCGGCGGGCCGTTCTACATGGGCGATTACTGCGGCCTGGCGGCGCAGTCCCCCGGCGTGCTGGCGATGGCGGACCGGTTGCGGCTGGACCGTCCCTTCGGCGCGGAGAAGCCGGACGAAGGCGCGGCGTTCATCTACCGCGAGGGCGTGGAATCGGCGATGGAGAAGGAGGCGAGCGCCCGTTCGCTCACGCTCGCGCTGTCGGGCCGGGCGAAGAACGTCGCGCCGTTGCTCGCGCGGGATCTGCCCCTCGCCGGCGCGTCGCACGTGCTCGATGTCGGCGGCGGCACCGGGCTGTACGCCATCG
>JANNAJ010000026.1:0-2080 GCA_031384285.1 Verrucomicrobiota bacterium | reverse complement strand
CGTGGGCATGTATGTCAACCACTGGACGCTCGACTACGGCGAACGCGGCCAGGAGAGCATCCGCCGCTTCCTTGCTCGAGGCCAGACGATGGGCGTCGTGCCCAAGGCCCCGCCGCTCGAGTTCGTGGAGTGAGGCGACCGGCCTGCCGACCGCCCCAGGGTTTCACGGCTTCGGCCGCTTCGGCGCTCTCGGCCGCTTGCCGCCGGCGACGAGACGCTCGCGGATCTTCTGCAACTCCTTGCGGTGCTCGTCGGACACGTCGGGATAGGCCGGGCCGATTTCCTTGAGAGCGTCCAACAGGATGGCGCTGACGGCGACGCGGGCGAACCACTTGCGGTCGGCCGGGATGACATGCCACGGCGCATCGTCCGTGCTGGTGGCGCGGACCATCTCCTCGAAGGCCTCCTGGTAGCAGTGCCAGCTCTCACGTTCCTTGACGTCGCCGGCCTCGAACTTCCAGTTCTTCGCCGGATCGTCGATGCGTTGGAGGAAGCGGTCGTACTGCTCCTCGGGCGACATGTGCAGGAGGCATTTCACCACGCGGGTGCCGTTGTCGTGCAGTTGCTGCTCGAAGTCGCGGATCTCGCGGTAGCGCCGTCCCCAGATCTTCGGCTGCTTCGTGCTGCCGGCCGGCAAGCGCTGGCGCCCCAGGATCTCCGGATGGACGCGGACGACGAGGACCTCCTCGTAGTATGAACGGTTGAAGATCCCGATTCGGCCGCGTTCCGGGACCTTCTGGTGGCAACGCCAGAGGTAGTCGTGGTCGAGTTCCACCGCGCTCGGGGCCTTGAAGGGGTGGACCTCGCAGCCGGCCGGGTTCACGCCGCTCATCACGTGTTTGATGATGCCGTCCTTGCCGGCGGCATCCATGCCCTGGAGCACGAGCAGGACGGAGTGGGTGTCATCCGCGTAGAGTCGGTCCTGGAACGACTGAAGCTCTACGAGCTGTGCCGCTTGGAGCGCCTCGGCGCTCTCGCGGCTGAGGTCGCCGTGGAACTTGGGGTCGCGGTCGGCAAGGCGGAACCCCTTCCCTTCGGCCCGGAGTCTCTTGGAGAAGTTCATGGATGTGGGACGCAGCTATGCGCCGCGCGCCGGCGGCGTTCAAGCCTTCGCTGGAGCGCGCTTGGGCAACGTGATGAGCACGACGCCGGCGACGATGACGAGCGAGGCCCAGAGCACGCGGGCGGTGACCGGTTCGTCGAGCACCAGCGCGCCGAGGCCGACCGCGATCACCGGGTTCACATACGCATAGGTGGACACCTTCGCCGGCGTGCTGACCTTGAGGAGATACACGTAGGCGCTGAAGCCGATCCAGGACCCGAAAACGATGAGGTAGCAGAACGCCGCCACCGACCGGCCCGAGATCCCGGCCCAGGCGGCCGGCGTCAGCTCGCCATGGAGAGCGGCGACCGCGACCAACGCCGCGCCGCCGCAGAGCATCTGCATGGCGGCGCCGAGCAGATGCGAATCGGGCTTCGCGTTGTACCGGTTGAAGACCGACCCCGCGGCCCACGAAGCGCAGGCGACCATCAACGCCGCGAGCCCTCCGATACCGACGCCGGCCCCGGCCAGGCCGCCTTGCCGCCCGGTGACGAGGAGCACCACCCCGGAGAAGCCGACCGCGATGCCGAGCCACGTCATCGCGGCCGGACGCGTGCCGCCCGGACGGGCCCAATCGAACAACGCGAACCACACCGGCGATAGACAGATGAGCAGCGCGGCGAGGCCCGACGGCACGCTCTGTTCGGCCCAGACGACCAGGCCGTTCCCGCCGAGCAGGAGCAGCACGCCGACGATCGCCGAGTTCCGCCAATGCAACCTCGAAGGCATCGCCGTCCCCCGGAGCAGCAACCAAGCGAACAGGATCCCTCCCGCGAACAGGAACCGGATACCGGCCATCAGGAACGGAGGCATCGTCTCGACGGCCACGCGGATCGCGAGGTAGGTGGACCCCCAGACGACATAGACGATCGCGAACGCACCGAGCATCAGGGTCTTCGCTCGGGGGCCATCGTTGTCGGCATCGGGTATCATGGGGGCAGGGCCTTTCTCGGGTATCGTCCGGGAAGGACCGCCGTG
>JANNAJ010000024.1:0-4599 GCA_031384285.1 Verrucomicrobiota bacterium | reverse complement strand
ATCCTTTTCACCGTGCTCGGCATCCTCGCCTTCGTGGCGTTGGTCATCTTCTTCGGCCACCTGCGGTGAGACCCGGCCTCGGGGCCCGGCTCAGCGGATCCGGCGCAGCGTCTCGGTGGACACGACAGCGCCGCAGCAGAGGGCCTCGGTGCTGTGGTCCATGCGCACCGAACCGTCGTCGACCTCGATCTCGGTGTAGCTGACGGTGGCAGCGTCCGAGCGGTGCATGCAGGTCGAGAACGGACCTCGATCCGGTGCATGCGAGGCGTGCAAGCGCCTCAACCAGCGCCCGGATCCGGCATCGGGCTCGTCTCGGACCGACTCGAACGTGCCGCCGCGGACCCGTTGCGCTGCCGGTTCATCGTGACCGGACGAGAGCCATTGCATCGGCGCCCAAGCGTGCGTCGTCCGGGTGGGATGCCGGACGTCCCAGCGCCATTCCACGGCGAGTTGTTCCTCGGGGAAGAAGCCGACGAGGCGGAACGGATCCATTCGCGCGAGATCAAGTCGGCTGAAGCGGCCCCTGGAACTGGCCGAGGTCAAGGCGTCGCGCATCGCCGAGACCACTTCGCCGCGGGAGACGACCGGTCGCGGCGCCCTGGCCGTGATGGCGTACCAGTTCACAAGCGCGAACGCGACTCCGCGGTCGTTGACCGAGATCCAAGTCCCGCCGCCGGGTTCGCGCGGTTGCAGCACTTGGACCTCTCCGGCAACGGCTCGGGCTGGAGGCAGTCCGCGGACCCGCGCCAGGCTCTCGTCGCGGTTCATGCCGACGATGTAACCACCGCGCCGGGGCCAGAAGGTGACGGAGCACATGGAGGCGAGGGATGAAAGGGACGTCGAGCGCGGGATGCGAGGCGTCAGTCGGCGATCGGATAGGTCGCGATGAGGCGGTTGGCCGCTCGCCAGACACGGATGAGTTCGAGCGGCGGGGTCGGTGTCGTCCCGAGCGCGCGGTTGGCGGCGCCGATGGCGAAAACGAGGTCCCATTGGCGGAACAGCGTCCGGTAGGCGGCGACCAGCGAGTTGCGCGCGTCGTAGATGCTGGTGGCCTCCGCGGCGGCGCCGTTGAGTTCGAGGATCCGGAATCCGCGGCCGGCGCGGAGCTCTTCCTCGCAGGTGAAACGCAGATCGTAGCGGCCGATGAAGAATCCGGGCACGCCTTTCGAGATCGTGTCGATCCGGTCGGCCAGCGCCTCGGTGGCGAAGCGTCCGCCGTCGCGGAAGATGCAGCCTTGCGCGTGGTTGCCCGCCTCGACCAGACGCAGTGTCTCGCCTACGGCCAAGACCTCGTCGCATCGCGACGCGAACCGCGCTAGGTAGCGTGCGGCGACGAACCGAGCCCGCTCGTCCCGCCACACGAGTTCTTCGACGGTGTGGATCCCGTCGCCGACCAGCACCGGGAAGATCTTCTCGGTGATGGCGAAGATCCGGCCGCGGGACTCGTGCGGGAAACGATAGTAGAAGACGCCGACCTCCGACGGGCCGGGGACATAGCGTTGGACCACGATCGGCGCGGCGTTGTCGCGGAGGTACGCCGAGACGTCGTCCTCGTCCCGGACAAGCTTCACACCCATGCCGCGTTGGCCGAGATCGGGCTTCAGGATGAAAGGGAACGCGATATCCTGCGCCGAGCGGAGCATATCGAGCCCGCGGATCCGTTCCGCGGCCGTGCCGGGTCCCAGAAGCCACGCTTCCGCGGTGTGCTCCGGGCTCGTCCGCATCAGGTCCCGGAGCGTGGCGAACTTGGATTCGCCCACCAGGCCGCCGGTGGTGATTCCGGGGTTCGCGGCGCTCGGCAGCGTCAGCCCGCGGTGGCGGAAGGCGAGCCACGCGTAACGGAGCACGACCGGCGCATAGAACAGCCAGGCGGGCCAGAACTCCCAGCACGTCCAGCGTCCGTAGAACGCCGCGGCGCGTGTACGGAAAGAGGCCGACGAACGTCTGCTTCCGTCCTGCCGACCGAGCCACGCGGCCGACCGCCCGGCGATCCTGACCAGCACGAAGCCGACGGCGACGACGGCCAAGAGACCGATGCCGCCCCGGTCCCATCGCTGCAATCCGTCGGCCAACCGGTCGCCGAAGAGCATCGCGAGCCCGAAGATAGCGGTCGTCCATACCGCGACCGCGGAACCGGTGACGGCGAGGAACCGCCCGAACGGCAGCCGGAGAAATCCCGCCGCGAGATACGTCGGCAAGCGGGTCCCGGGGATGAACCGGCTGCTGACCAGCAGCCACGAGCCTTTCTCCGAGAACCAGCGCTCGCTGCGGGCGACCGATTCCGGCGGCGCCCATCGGCGGGCCCAGGCCATCTCCAGCAACGGCCGGCCGAGGACGCGGGCGATGAGGTAGAGCAGGGCGTCACCGGCCCAGATGCCGAGGAAGCAGCCGAGGAAAGCCGTCGTCCAAGTGAGCCGGCCCGTCGCCGCCAGGACCGCGGCTGAGATCGTCGGCACGTCCTCCTGCACGAACGTCGCGAGACCCAACGCAGTTGCTTGGGCGATCGGGCTCCAGCTGGCGAAGCCCGAGGGGAGCCCGTCCGGAGAAAGCGCCGATAGCATCGGGTCGGATCAACGAGCGTCCACGGATCGCCGGTGGCGGACGGTGGACGGCGCGACGCCGAAGTCTTCTGGCACGTCCGCTCCTTGAAGGCGCGCCATCACGGTGATCAACGCGTAGTGGTGGATGCCGTGGGCGATCACGTAGACCAGCTCGCGTCCCAAAGTCGACGCCGTGACCGGCGAGCTGCCGAAGCCGTAGCTGACCTCGCAGCGGGCCATCACCGGTTCGGTGAGCATCGCCGCGTCGAGACGTTCCAGTCTTTCCCGGAGCTTCTCGGTCGCCTCGCGGGCGAACGCCGGTTCCTGCTCGATCCGTGCATCCCGTTCCCTATGGTCGTAGTCCACCATGTCCTGGTCGACCCCGGCGAGAAGGCTGGCGAAGTGGTCCAGGCAATGCCGGTAGTGACCGCCGATGGAGGCGTTGAAGGCGACCGGTACCACCCGCGAGTAGGTCTCCGCGGGCAGCACCGCGAGCAGTTCCTCGCCTTGCCGCAGGATCTCGACCGCGGCACCGATGATCCGCCGGGCTTCGTCGACGCGATCGTCGGGACGGGCGGTGGAGAGGGGCAGAAGCGACATGTGGGTCCGATGCACTGGATTCTGGTCGGAACGGCCGATGGTTCCTTACAGCCATCGTGTGCGGTCTTCCGGCTGCGTCAAGGTCGGGTCCTTGTGCGGTTGCGAACAGAAGCCGTGCACTCGTGCGCCCCCGGCACCTCGGTACCCCGCGAACTTCGGTCCTCTCGGAGGCGCCCCATCGGACGTCGGCCCGCGGCGTTAAATCACCGTGGTGTGGAACCCGGGACGGCGCAGTCCGCCCGCGACGTCGTCGACAGGAGCGGTCCGACGTACGGGACCTGGAAACGGCGTAGCCAGACCACGATCGCGCTCGCCCCGAAGACGGTGACCGCCAGCGCGAAGAGCAGCCCGCCGTCGTCCTGCACGACCACGCCGAGCCGCGTGAGATGGCTGAAAAGCGCTCCGCTCATCAGACCGAGCGACAACAGCGCACCATAGACGGCGTAGCGGTTGGTCACCAAGAGAGCGACGGCGACCAGTTCGACCATGCCCGAGCCGATCCGCCCCCACGGCTCGACACCTAGGACGGTGAAGATGTGCTTCGATTCCGCGGCCCCGGTGAACTTGAAGAACAAGGTCTGGAACAGGATGGCTGCGGCGATGAGCTGGAAGATCCAGCTCGCGGTCTGGTGGATGCGGCAGGCTTTCACGGCTTCTTCGCGTTGGATTTCGCCGCGGCCTTGAGCTCCGCGACTTTCGCCGTGAACGCGCCGAATCCGAGGCGGTCGCCGTTGTCCTTGCCGACGTGGCGGAACACTTCCTTGCCGGCCGGATCCAGGATCACGAGCGCCGGATAGTGCACGGTCTCGCCATGGAACGCGTAGCCGCCCGGGATGCCATAGGCATCGGCGAGCTTCGCGTCGGCGTCGCGGTAGACGGTGAACCCCTTGGGTGCGTCGTCGCCCACCTTCGCCGCCCATGCCTTGATCTCGTCCGCGCTGTCCGGCTTGAGGAAGACGTGCGTGACGTCATCGGAGCCCGCGGAGCGCTTGGCGTAGTCGCGCGTGTGGCGCAGGCAGTACGGGCACTCCGTCTTGAGCAGGAAGTGGAGCGCGACGTACCTGCCGCGGGCGTCGGCGAGGCGGAACTTCCGTCCGTCGACCGGCGAATCGACGGTGAAGTCGATCGGTGCGGCGGCGGCGGCGGTCAGGGCTGCGATGGATGCGGCCAGCACCGCGAAGCGGCGCCATGGGGTTCGAGGGCAGGACATGATGGATGGGTCGTGGACGGTGACATCGCCTTACACGGTGATGCCAAGAGGCTCGTCAGCGGGTCGGTGTAAGCCATGGCCGCTCGCGCCGACTGAAGCAGGAGAGTTGTCAGGAGCCGATCCCGTCCCGGCAGTGTCATGAATTGGACACCACCTCCGTACCGGGTCCCTTGACGACTTCCAGACCCTACCCATGAAACCATCCCGACTGCTTCTCCCGGTCCTCCCGTTCTGCGCCGCCGTCATCCT
>JANNAJ010000010.1:0-1985 GCA_031384285.1 Verrucomicrobiota bacterium | reverse complement strand
GGCTCGCCATGTGGGCGCACGGCACGCGCCTCGAGCTCACCGGCCAGGCGACCAACCTCCAGTTCCACGGCCAGCTCGCCGAGCTCAAGCCCCATCTCGACACCGTGGAGGGCGACCTCAGCTTCACGCACCTGCTCGCGCTGCCCGACGGCCAGTCGAGGCCGCTCGCGGAGTGCAAGTTCATGGTGGGTTCGCCGCAGCTCGTTCTGGTCGAGAACGAGTTCTACATCCTGCGCAACGCGCCTCCGGCCCGCTTGCTGGGCCCTTGGGCTCAGCGCCCGGTGCTCCCGGTCAAGAAGCTGTCGCACCGCCTGCTCAACGAGCTGCGGAAGTCCCAGACCACGAAGCCGCGCTCCGGCAACGGCGCCGCCGGGCACGCTCCGTCGCCGACCGATGGATCCAAGACGACCACCGAAGCCGATTGGAGCCAGCTGTGCATCACCCACACCGCGAGACCGCAGTTCATCTTCGAGCTCGCCGACGAGGTGGTCCGGCTGCGCCTGCTGGCTTCGAGCGACCGCGACGGCTCCGAGTGGCAGTGGAACGGGCATGAATGGTCCCGCACCCGGGCGCTCAAGCAGAACGCCGACCGGCCCGAGCTGCTCGACGACCCGCGCCTCCACGCCGCGATCGATTGGCTGCAGCAACAGGATTGGTTCACGCCCGAGCCCGGCCTGTGGGTCGGCGACGCGAACGAGAACTTCCTCAGCCAGCTCGCCAACGCCTGGGCCGACCGACCGAAGGACGCCGAGTTCCTCGGCAACCCCGCCTTCCAGCGGCTCTTCCTCAACCGCAAGCTGGTGAAGCCGAAGCTCGTGCTCAAGGGCTCCGGCATCGACTGGCTCAGCGTCAGCGCCGAATGGGAGGTCGAGGGCATGAAACTGTCCGCGGCCGACGTCCAGCGGCTCGCGGCGGCGACGACCCGGTTCGTCAAGCTGCCCGACGGCGGGTGGGTCGAGCTCGACACCGTCGCCAACCGCAAGGCCCACGAGACCGCTGCCTCCCTCGGGCTCGAAGGGCTCAGCGGGGACGCCCAGAAGGCGTCGCTCCTCCATGCCACGCATCTCGACGAGCAGACGCTCGCGGACCTCGGCAGCCTGAAGGCCGTCGCGGCCCTCAAGGAGAAGCTCAAGGACTTCAAGGGCGTCCCGGACACCAAGCTCCCCGACAACATCAAGGCGGAGCTCCGCCCCTACCAGAAGGACGGCTTCGACTTCCTCTGCAACCTGTCCCGGCTGCACGTCGGCGGCATCCTGGCCGACGACATGGGCCTCGGGAAGACGCTGCAGACGCTCACCTGGCTCACCTGGCTGCACGAGCAGCACAAGAAGGACCGCAAGCCCTCGCTGGTGCTCTGCCCGGCGTCCGTGCTCCACAACTGGCGGCGCGAGGCGGAGAAGTTCACGCCGCATTTCAAGGTGCTCGTGCTCCAATCCGGCCAGGCGCGGCACAACCTGCGGAAGCAGATCCCTGAGCACGACATCGTCGTGACCAACTACGCCATCCTCCGCCGCGACCTGGAGGAGCTGAACAAGTTCGACTTCCGCGCGCTGATCCTCGATGAGGCCCAGTTCATCAAGAACCCCAACGCGCAGGTGACGCAGGCCGTCAAGGAGGTCGGGTCCGACCAGCGGCTCGCGCTGACCGGCACGCCGCTGGAGAACCGCCTGCTCGACCTTTGGAGCATCGTCGATTTCATCCAGCCCAACTACCTGGGCAGCCAGGCCACCTTCCACGAGAACTACGAGCCCAAGGGCGACGGCCCCGAATGGGAAGGCAACACCGCCCGCCGCCGCCTCAGCGCCCGCCTGCGCCCGCTGATGCTCCGTCGTCTCAAGAAGCAGGTCGCCAAGGACCTGCCCGACCGCATCGAGGAGCGTCGCGACTGCGACCTCGACGAGGACCAGCGGAAGCTCTACCTCGCCGAGCTCCGCCGCAGCCGGGAGCAGGTCATGAAGACGCTCCAGGAGAAGGGCGTCGCGAAG
>JANNAJ010000766.1:0-2080 GCA_031384285.1 Verrucomicrobiota bacterium | reverse complement strand
GCGGCGGTCGAGGTGCAGATGACCGTGGAGATACTCTGATATGGCCGAGCACTTCCTTTCCAAGGCCCACGTCCATACCCGTTGGGACAACCAGCTCCGGCCCGCGCTCGAGATCGCGTCCGGCGATGTCGTGAAGTTTGAGTGCTTCGATTCGAGCGGTGGCCAGGTCACGCCCGCGAGCACGTTGGACGACTACGCCAAGATCGATCGCGGCCGCATCGATACGATCAGCGCCCCGGTCTTCGTCAAAGGGGCGGGACCGGGCGACGTGCTGGAGGTCAAGGTCCGCCGCATCCGCCATCACGGCTGGGGCTGGACCAGTCTCGTGCCCGGACTGGGCGCCTTGCCCGGACGCTTCCCGGACCTTTTCCTGTTCATCTGGGAACTGGAGGAGAACATCAGCCGTTCGCTCTCGCCCGTGACGCTGCCGTTGGCCCCGTTCCTCGGCATCATGGGGGTGGCTCCACCGACGCCCGGTGAGCACCGCACCCGGCCGCCGGGTCCGTTCGGTGGCAACCTGGACATCCGGCAACTGGTCGCGGGATCGACGCTCTATCTGCCGGTCTTCAACGAAGGCGCCCTCTTCTCCGCGGGCGACGCCCACGCCGCCCAAGGCGACGGCGAGGTCTGCATCAACGGCATCGAGGCACCGGTCGACGCCGAGTTGCAGCTCACCGTGCGCCGCGACTTCCGGCTTGACCAGCCGTTCGCCGAACTTCCTCCGCCAAAGGCGCCGGCGCTCCCCGCCCTCGGCTCCTTCGCCTTCATCGCCTCGGCCGAACAGGCGATGGACGCGGCGCGCGACGTCATCCACCGAGCGGTCGATTTCTTGATGGCGCGTCTCTCGTTGTCGCCGCAGCACGCCTACATCCTATGCAGCGTCGCCCTCGACCTGAGGATCAGCCAATGCGTGAACACGCCGATGATCACCGTGACCGGCATGCTCGACCGCTCCCTTTTCGCGGATAAGGGATGACCGCACCCGGCGCGGGACGAACCAGCGCCGATGGGATCCGCCGCGCCCGGTCGCTTTCCGGTCCCGACGGCGTCCTTCTTTCCGCGGTCGGGCAAACTACCCGCTCTGGCCCAGACCGAACAATCTTCGCACCGGACACAGAACCCGGAGGGCTTGACAAGCGAGCACGTCCTATCGCGGTGACACACGGAAAAAAAGATGCGTGGATCCCACTCACGGCGACGGATCTTCACGCATGTCCCGTGCGGTCTTTTGCAGGAAAGCCCCGTTTTTTGAGCCTTTGGTGCACGTGGCACTCGCGTTGCTTGGGGGAAGGAGAAAGGCGTTGACTGTCGAACGAGCGTCACTAGATAGTCGCGCCACACAACTCCGTTCACTCACTAAAAAACCTATGAATCGTCTCCGTAAGCAGCGTTTCAGCGCCTTCACGCTGATCGAACTCCTCGTCGTCATCGCCATCATCGCGATCCTCGCGGGCATGCTCCTCCCGGCGCTCGCCAAGGCGAAGGCCAAGGCCAACCGCATCTCCTGCGTCAACAACCTGAAGAACGTCGGCCTCGCGTTCCGTATCTTCTCCACCGACAACGGCGGTTCGTTCCCTTGGAACATCTCCACCAACCAGGGCGGCACCTCGGAGTTCAACACCACCGCGGGTGCGACGGTCACCGGTGGCACGGGCGCTTCCGCGACGGCCAGCCAGACCCTCGGCTCCGCTTGGGTCCACCTCGCGGCCATCTCCAACGAGCTCAGCACGCCCAAGATCATCGCCTGCCCGTCGGATTCCGACACCAAGACCGCCCCGAACTTCGCGGCGATCATGCGGACCAACGAGTTCACCGGCAACAAGGCGGTCAGCTACTTCATCGGTACCACGGCCTCGGAAGAGAATCCGCAGTCGATCCTCGGTGGTGACCGCAACATCACCAACAGCACGCCCCCCATGGACGGCTCGGCTGGCAAGATTGCTGCTTATATCAAGCTCACCCAGGCCCAGGCCACCGATTCGAAGTCGGTGCTCGGCTATGATGGCAAGATCCACCAGAACGCCGGCAACCTGTTGCTCGGTGATGGCTCGGTCCAGCAGACCACGTCCGGCCGCCTCCG
>JANNAJ010000765.1:0-2450 GCA_031384285.1 Verrucomicrobiota bacterium | reverse complement strand
GACGGCGGTTTTTACAGCGTGCTGCCGTGCGTCCCGCCGGCAGACGGCTCGCACGGCGGGCGCGCGCGGAAAGGTCCCACGGGGCGGGATTCGGCGAGCCTCTGCCGGCAAGATGCCGGCAGCACGTTCCGCCGATCCATATCGACTCTTGGTGGATACCAGCGGAACTCGGCTTCACGTCGTTGGCGGCTTGCCCTGCAAGCCGAGCGGGTTGCGGGGGCGACCCGCCAACGGTCCGACCAGAGATCACCCGGACTTGGTATGAGGCTCCGTTGGCCCGCCATGGCCAGGAGCTGCCGTGACCCAAGGCCGAGGGCGCCCGCGGCCTGCGGAGGCGGAGAAGCGAGTTTTTCTTGGTCCCTATCACCCGCTGCTTCCGCCATCGAGCCGTGACGGCTAGCCTCACCCCGTGATCTCGTTCGGGCCGCTCCGGCTGCGCTCCAATCTCTTCCTGTCGCCGTTGGCGGGCTACACCAACCTGCCCTTCCGCATCGTTGCCCGCGAGATCGGCGGGCTCGACCTCGCCACGACGGACCTCGTCAACGCCCGCTCCCTGATCGAGAAGAACCGCAAGGCCCTGAAATTGATCGAGACCGACCACCGGGACCGGCCGTTGGCGGTCCAGCTCTTCGGCGCGGTGCCCGAGGAGATGCGCGACGCGGCGCTCTGGCTCGAAGCGCAGGGCGTCAGCTCCATCGACATCAACATGGGCTGCCCGGTGAAGAAGGTCTGCCGCGTCGGCGGCGGCTCGGCGATGATGACCGAGCTCGACAAGACCTCGCACCTGGTCCGGACCATGGTCGATGCACTGAAGATCCCGGTCACCGCCAAGATGCGCCTCGGGTGGGACGATGAGAACCTCACCGCGCCGGACCTGGTGAGGGCGCTGGAGGACGCGGGCATCGCCGCGGTCTTCATCCACGGCCGCACCCGGGAACAAGGATTCACCGGCACGGTGAACCTCGCGGGCATCCGCTCGGTGGTGCAGGCGGCGCGGCGGATCCCGGTGATCGGCAACGGCGACGTCACCACGCCGGTGGCGGCCAAGATGATGGCCGACGAGACCGGTTGCGCCGGCGTGAGCATCGGCCGCGGCGCGTTCTACGATCCCTGGATCTTCACGCGCACCCAACGGTACCTGGCGACCGGCGTGCTGCCGCCGGAACCCGCCTTCGTCGACCGCATCCGCGTCATGGGCCGGCACCTGGACCTGATGGTCGAGGTCTTCGGCGAGGAGCTGGGCTGCGTGATGTTCCGAAAGGTCGCGCCGTGGTACGCGAAGCGGTTCGGTCCGGTGAGCGGCTTCAACAAGAAGGTGGTCCTGATGTCGTCGCGCGCCGGGTTCCACGAGATCCTCGCGGATTATCTCCGCTGGCGCGCCCAGTTCTGCGACGACCAAGGAGAGCTCCTGCCGCGCTTCGCACCGCCGCCGTTGGTCGCGAGCTTCATGCGCGAAGAAGGACCGGCCTCGGCGACACGGACGGCCATCCCCGTGCCCAAAGGCCCGGTGGAGATCTGGTGAGGCTCCTCGCCCGGAGACCAGCACGGAGCGGGGCACGGAGCGCGGGCCGCGCCCCGGTCGGAGGGGCGTCCGTCACGCGATCGCCGCATGTTGCAGGTTGCCCCATCCGGCGAGGTCGCTAGTCTCGGCGCATGTCCGAGATCGCCAACTTCGTGAACCACGGTTCAGCGCAGGTCACCCCCGCGCTGGTCGAGAAAGTCCTGCGCAGCCTCCCGATGTGGAAGGTGGAGTTCGCCCAGATCAACGCGCCGCAGTTCCCGCACCTCGTGGACCAGCTCGAGTTCCTCGCCGACGCCGTCGAGGACGTCGCCGAGGGCGCCTACAAGGACCTGCCCTACCATGCGCTGACCGCCGCGGTCTTCGCCCTCACCTACGCGCACCGGAAGATGGACCTCATCCCGGATTCGCTCGGCATGGTCGGACGGTCGGACGATTCGAGCGTCGCCCGGGCGGTGCTCATCCTGCACGAACGCGCCTTCGAGCGCTACGCGGAGACCCGCGATTTCGATTGGGACAAGATCACGGACAAACCGTGATCCGCGGACGGCTCCCGAAGCTCGGGCACGCTTGGGAAACCAGGCCGCAGGGAGTCGAGGGGTCCTGTCCTGCCTGTCACGGAGGATGCGGACAGTAGATGTGGAGACCCGCGGAGGGTGCGATCGGAAGTGGCGGACAATGATGGGGCCCTGCCGGGCCGAGATCATGCCGTCGAGGTCCAGGTGGAACGGGTCGACTGCCGGTCGGGGCGGATGGCTCGCCCGCCGCTCCAGGTGCGCCGGGAACGCTCTCTCGGGATGGGGCGCGGCCGGTGCCGAAGCTCGGCGGCACGTTGCCGCCGACCACGGCCAAGTTGGCCGTTCCCCCCGGATCCGAGGGGAGCGTCCCTTCCGTGGGCCGCTCCGCGATACCTAATACCAACTAACCTAAA
>JANNAJ010000764.1:0-10856 GCA_031384285.1 Verrucomicrobiota bacterium | reverse complement strand
CCATCCGGTGCGTGGTGGTGTAGAGCCCGCCGGTGAGCGCCGGGTGCCGCGCGAGCCGGCCCGCGTGGCGCGCGAGTTCGGTGAAGACCGCCTGCGCGACATCCGCCGCGCTCGCTTCGTTCTCGCCGACCTGTCTGCGCGCGGCCGAGTGGACGAGGTCGAGGTGCCGGCGGACGAGTTCCGCGAACGCCTCCTCGGCCTGCTCACGCGCATAACGACGGAGCAGTTCCGTGTCGTCCGTTGTGGCGGCGGCCAGCGTCATCTTCACTAGCAGATGACCGCAGAAGCCGGAACCGCACGGACAATCTTTGGGTTCGCACAACGAACTTCGCCGGCACCCCGCCATGTGGGGGAACATCCTGGGCGCTCGGACGGCGGGTATATCGGGCTGGAGCCCGAAGCCCCCGCGGGGCTGTTCGGTGAGAGATCGGACCGTCTTCGTTCCACCAAGCGCACCGGGCAGTGTCCTTCAATCTCGTCGCTGACGAGCACCAGAGTATGGACGAGCAAATCGGAAGGCTGGATGGAGGCGGCGCAGCGCTTCGGTTGGACGCTGTTCAGGGCAGGTCGAAGGGAAATGAGGAGATATCGACGCCCTGGATAAGGTCCTTGAAAGACTTGCCCGGATTGATGGAGATCTTTCCGTCCACGGGCAGGCTGAGTGCGGGGAAAGTCATCGTCTCCTGCTTATAGATGTTGCCCGGGGGAACCTCGTATTCGACCGTGATTCTGCCGCTGATACTGGCCTTGTTGGTCAGGGACGGCCCGTCGTAGCTCGCGGTGGCGTTCCAGTCCAGCCACGCGTAGGGATGACCGGGTTTGCCGTTCAGTTGCCGGCCGAAAGGTTGGTGGGTGGTTGAACCGCTCACCGAGCCGCCGAACGACACCACGCCGCCGGTGCTCACCTTGGCGGTGCCGGCGAAGTTGAAGTCCCCGTAGCTCAACAAGCCGCTGGCCTCGAAGCCGGATTTGGTCAGCTTGGCGGGAGCCGAATAGCTTAACGTGCGTCCCCCTACGGTCACGGAACCCGAACCATCGGACTCCAGCGTGTAGTTACCGCTAGAGGGCAAGGTGCCCGCGACGTAGACACTCCCCAGCGGCGTGGACACCGTTCCGCCGAGCACCGCGTTGGCGCTGCCGGCGGCGGTCCGGGTGACGGCCATCACCGCCGTGCCAAGGTTGAAGCCGGTCAGAGGAATGGTGAAACCGGCGGCGGCCTGCACGCTGAGCGCTCCGGATGGATGAAGCACACCGGTCGTGTCCACGCCACCCAGTCCGGGCAGCGCGTAACGCAACGCCACATCGAGCCCGGCACCGCCGGCGGCCCGGAAATGGCCGAGCACTTCCAGCGGCGAGAGCGCCCGAGAGTAGATAGCGATTTCGTCGAGCCGACCCTTGAAGTGACGGCTTGTGGCTTGGGCGTTCTCGCCGAGGCGGACCGGGTAGTCGTTCTGCAGGATCGACAGACGATACGGCGCGAAGGCTTCAAGGATGCCATCCACATAGAGATACTTCGCCACGCCGTCATAGACGCCGACGACGTGGTGCCACTGGTTGTCATCAATGGCGCTCGTGCCGATCAGGCTGTGGGCGCCGGCCGCGCTGCTGGTGTCGAACGACACTTGGCGCGAGTTGTTGTGACGGCTGAGCCGCCAGGAGGAGTCGCCTTTGCTCACGAGGGTTTCCCAAGTCTTGGACCAGCCGGCTGACTTGACCCACAGTTCGACGGTCAGGGCCTTGTTGATCCCGTCGAACGCCGATTCGTTGGCGATCTCGACGTAGTCGTTCACTCCATCGAATCCAGCCGCGAAGTTGGCGTCGCCCGCGAGAGCACCCGACTGTCCAAGAATGACGCCGCCGACATAGGTTCCGTTCAGCGCTGGGCTCAAGAAACCCACCTTCTTGGAATCCGCCGCCGTGGGGCCGGCGATTTCACCGAGGCGCCAGTAAGCCAGCGGGTTGGCGCCGCGGTCGGCGGGAACCAGCGGTTCCCCGGTGAGCAGTGTCCGGTAATTCCGACCCTCGTGACGAAGAACCAACTGACCGCCGCTGACCGGGTAACCGAAGACCGTGGTGCTCGTCGTGATCCGGTTGGTCAAGGCCAGGTCTCCGTTCGAAGCCGCTGTCCCGCTGAAGCCGAGCGTGCCGAGTCCCGTTATCGCGAGGTTGCCGCCGAGGCTCAGCGAAGCGGCGGTCGTGGTGCCGGTGAGCTGGGAGTTCAGGTCGGTCAGGTTGAAGCCGAGCACGCTGCCGAGGTTTTGGGAGCCAGTGAGCGACACCACGCCGGCGGCGGTCACACCGCCGACCAACCTCATCGGGGGCAGACCGAGAAAGTTTAGATCGCCATCCGTCAGGAACGAGGCTGTGCCAGCGGCGGCGCGGAAGAACTGGAGCCGCGGATTGGTGAACGTGAAGCCACCGATGCCCTGGTTCACCGGCCGCGAAAGCAAGGCGACGCTGCCATTGGCGCCGAGAGAACCGTCGAGGCTGCTGTTGCCTATTCCCGGCAGCGAGGTCCGCATCGACACCGTCGCCACGAGAGCGCCGGATGCCTGCTGGTGAGTGAGCAGGTCCAGCGGGCCGAGAGCCCGGTCATAGACTGCCACCTCGTCGAGCCAGCCGTTCCAGAACCGACCGTTGGATTGGGCGTTTTCACCGATCACGACGGGAAAATCATTCTGGGCGATGGTGCCGGAGGAGGCGACCCAGGCATCCAGTTCACCGTCGATCCAGATGGTCTTCACGCGGCCGTCATAGCTAGCGACGACATGATGCCACTGGCCGTCGTTCACCGAACGGCTGCCGCTAAGGTAGGGCGGGTTCAGGCCGTCGGTATCGAACGCGAGCGCGTCGGTGTTGCCATTGCGCTGGAGGCGCCAACTGGAATCGCCCTTGGCGATGATCGTGTTCCAAGTGCGGTCGAAGGCGTTCACCTTGATCCAAGCCTCCAAGGTCAGCGCGGAGCCGATCTTATCGAACAGGTTCTCGTTCCCGATGATGACGCGGCCACCCTTGCCGTCGAAACCTGCGGCGGTATCAGCGTCGCCAGCCAATGCTCCTGACTGCCCGACCACGGAGCCGGCCTGATACGTCCCGTCAAACTTAGCGCCCGTCTCCGACACCGCGACCGTGGCCGTCTTGCCGCCTTCTCCGAGCCGCCAATAGGCGAGCGGTCCGTTGGCAACGATGGCGGACCGGACGTTGCCCGCACCCCGTTTCAGTCCGACGTCGAGTGCCGCCAGTTGGTAGCCACCGAAGAATCCCTCCGTCTTCGAGGCGCGCAGATCCACCACGCCTGCACCGGTGAGGAAGCCGGTGAAGGTCAGCGAGGAATTCAGCGCGGTGTTGCCGGAAACGGCGTTGATGTTGGTGAGCGACAGCACTCCGTTCGTCCGGAGAATCTGGTAGCTCAACGAGCTGAAGCTCCAGCGCCCGAAACTGCTGCCGGTGGGTCCGGCGGAAACGAGGAGATTTCCCTGCCCGTCGATGGTGAAGGCCGGGACCCCGTTGGTGAACAATCCCGGAGCGATGAGGCGTGCACCGGTCAGGCTGAGTCCGGACCGGCTCAAGGTCGCGACGATCGGTCCGCCATTGTTGCCCTGCAGCGCGAGGAACGGCGTGCCGAACGTGGGGAAGTTCAACTGGGCATCGGCCGTCACGGTGGGGAGGCCGCCGGGCGTCAGCGTGAAATGACCACCGGCGGTGAAGCCGGGACCACCGAACTGGGCGAGCACCCCACCGTTCAACTGGCCGTCCACAAAAAGCCCTGCCTGGGTCACTCGGAATGCCGCGCCGGCCTTTACCGTGGTGATCGACAACCCCGGCAATCCCAGTGGTAGCAGGTCGTTGTTGAGCGTGCCGGCGAGTTCGAAGGTGCCGTCGCTGCGGACGGTGACCTGCACCGTCGTGCTGGGCTTCGTCGTGATCGTCTGGGCGAACGTGGTGTCGGGGAACACCGTGAGCGTCGTGCCGCCCGATACGAGCGACGCGCTGAATTCGAGCGTTTTCAGCCCGACGCCGCTGACGGACACCGGACTTGCCAGCGCGTTGGGGGCGACCCGAAGAACGGTGATGTTTCCAGCCTTGAGTTCGAGCTGGTTCGTCACTTCCAGCGTCGCGCTCCACGGAGCAGTGGTGGAGAAGGTGAAGGCGTTGGTGCGCTGGCCGCCATGAACCAGGTAGTTGGCCGAACCGAACTTCAGGCGGGCCGGACTCAGGAAGAGTTCGCCGGCCGCCGTGTTGCCGAAGCGGGAAACTTCCAGCCGGGCCGTCAGGTCGGTGCCGGTCGTCGGGTCGAGCCGGAACACGGTCCCGAAGTTCAGCGGAGTGACGCTACCGCGGACCCCATAGCGCGGAGCACCGGCGTTGCTGAAGTCGAGTCGGGCATCGCGGATCGCCAGAGCCCCCACGTTGACGAGCGGCACCGAGAAGACGCCGGACAGCGCCGGCAGGCCCACGGCTTTCGGCGTGACCACCAACTGCGCGTCGGCGACGGCGGCGAGGTCCGCACCGTCCAGTCTGAAGTTCAGGTTGCCACGCATGGCAAGGCCACCCTCACGACGGACGCGGGCCACCGGGTTCGGGTCAGCCGGAGAATACCCGGGCTCAAAGCGGGGCGAGTAGGCGTAGAGACGGGTGCCAGCGTTGAATCGCACGAGATCGCTGATGGGAGCGGGCATCTGCAAGGGCAGAACGGCCTCCAGCTTCACTTTGGGCAGCTTGGACTCGATATCGGTGAGCACGTCGCCCAGCGCGGCGTCGAGCGAAGCGGTTGTGTGCGGGCCGTCCAACACGGCGCGAACTTGCTTCAGCCGGTTGTTGAAGACCGTTTCCAACGTCTCGGGTGGTGCTCCCTTGAGCTCGAACTCGACGGAGGCGCCGGCCGAGAACGCATCGAGCCAAGAGCCTGCGGGAACGGTCCCGACCGCCCTGAAGTAGGCGTTGGTGCCGGTGGCTGCGTCGGAGAGGCGCGCTTCGAGCGACGCCTTGACGACCGGGATGTCGAGGAGCCGGCCGTCGAGGAAGCCGCGCAGGAAGAATTCGCCGCCCGGATACAGCCCCTTGAAGCGAGCCTGCTGCGGTTGCACTTCGCGGATGGATTCCAGCAGCAAACGGGGCCTGAGGGCAGCGCCTGCGGCATCGGTGAAGAAGGGCGGATTCGGTGCCGGCACGTAGAAGCCGAGCGCGCCGGCCCGCCGGCTCTGCAGCACGTAGTCGAACAGGTATTCAGCCGCGGCGCCCAGGCGCGTGAAGGCATCGTTGGTCGGGCTGAGCGCGGTGTAGAACGCAAGGGGCGGCGCTTCGTAGAGCGCACGCGGCAATTGGATGTAACCGCCGCCCACGATGCCGCCGTGGGGGAAGTAATCGCGGGCGAAGCTGAGGCCGGCGACCTTCAGCTGTTCAGGCGAACCGTCGGCAAAGGCTTCCCCAAGGTCGGCGGTCGAGCCTTTCCATTTCGGGTCCGCGATCAGGCCGAGCGACGAGCCGGGCAGGCGGTTCGTGAGTGCCGACAGCACAAGGTCAAGGCGCGAGGGCAGGTTCAAGCCGCGGTTCTCCGGCCGTACCCAACGGCTGCCCGGTCGCGCGGGATGCGCGGTGAGATTCGGCAGCACCACGCGGGCCTGTGCCTCCACCGTCTTGAAGCCGAGCGGGCTGAGCGAGTAGTCCACCGTGTAGGTGGCGTTCTCCAGGAAGTTGTCGAACGTGGTGTCGAGGTAGCCGATGACCGCGGTGGGCGACGAGAAACGCCCTTGGACGCCGCCGAGGAACGGTTCCGCGGGGTCAGGATAAGAATAGGCAAACCCGACCGTGGCGCGATCCGGCGCGAACAACGTGGCCGAGAGCGGTCCCGCCACAGCTCCCACCACGCCGCCGCCGACGCTGGAACTCGCGACCAGGAGCGCGGTCGCCATCATCATCGTGGGTGAACCCGCGCTGACGGCGGTGTAGTTGGTCTTGGTCACCTGCATGCCGGCCGTGAGCAGGTCCGCACCCATCGGGATGCCGAACAGACGCGGGCGGACCTCGCCGCAGAACAGGATCTCCGGATTCACCTCGGCCATCAGCGTGGATAGCCCTTCGGCCACGCAGGCGCGGAGCTCGCCCGGCAGCCCGGGCCGTGAATAGAGCTGGGCGATGACACCGACCTTCTCCTGCGGCGTGAGTTCGTCGGAGACCTGAAGCTTGGTCTTGCCGGACAGGGAGATCCGCGGCGCGACGCGTCGGACGACATCGAACAACAGCGGCTCGCTGACGCATTGCACGAGCCGGACCCATGACTTCACCAGTCCGGAGGCAGCGCCTTGGAGCGCGTAGGAACCGCGCATCGTGCCCAGTGAAAGCGGCCCGACCTCGACGTTCACCTCGGCACAGAACGACGGGTTGGGATCGGCCCGTTCATCGGTTCCAGCGACGAACCCCTTGGCGGTGCCGACGGACACGCCGAGCACGTCGATGTGCCCCGAGATGCCGGCGACACCCGCGGTGCTGATGGCCGCACCGACGGTGCCTGAGAGGAAGCTGGAGACGACCGTGTGCGTGAACGTGCCGCTGACGGAAAGCGTGAGGTCCGGACACGGAGCGCCGCGGTAGGCCGTGGCGACCACCTTGTCGTAGGCGGCGTTGGCGTTGGCCTCGTTGGCGATCGCATCGACGATCAGAGGAACCAAGGCGGCTTCGAGTTCGCTGGCCGCGTCATTGATGACGGCGAGCAGTTCAGCCGCCTGCGGACCGAGGTTCTCCACCGTGGGCAAAGGTGTGAGCGCAAGGACATGCGCGCGGATGCCGGCGGCGACCGCCATGGCCGTGCGCGTGGCCCAATCGTTCCCCCGCGCGAACTGCGACACCACCCAATCCCGCGTGAAGCCCAAGCTTTTCAAGGTCTCCTCGTCCACCGAGCTGAAGCGCGCGATGACGACCTTCGGGAACTTTTCCTGATCGGGATGCGGCTGGCAAAAGACGTTGATCGTGGGCGGCGGACAGTCGCCGGGGCAGGGCAAACCGAACTCGTTCGTGGAACGGACGTGGGGAAGCGCCGAGGCGCGCACCAGTCCCGCGCGGGCGATGGTGCCGCTCCGATGCGTTTCGGCGAGCCCGGTGGCGAACAGTTCGGTCAACGGATCAGCGGGCGGTCCTGCGGGCAAGGCGCCGGCGGAGTTGCCGGTGATGCGCTTGAACTTCGCCGCGATCTCCTCGGCCTTCTGCAGCTTCGCCTCTAGGTCCTCCCACGACAGCACGATCTTCGGCAGCTCGGTCACGCCGGGCTTGGGTTTGCCGTCGGGTCCGATGTAGGCGGCGAACTCGCACGGATCGGTGAAGCCTCGGCCCAGCGCGATGCCGCCGCTCGCGCCGGAAAGCAGCAGGCCGCCGAGATAGCCGCCATCGATGGGGATGCCGACGCTGCCGGCGTTGAAGTCGAGGCACGCACCGACCAGGCCGGTGGAGCGGAACGCCAACAACAGCTTGAGCTTGTAGCCTTGATAGCTGCCCTCGACGGTCCCGGCGAAGAACAGGTCCTCCAGGTTGCCGTCGAAAAGGCCGGCCCGGACGGGACCGCGGCGGCTGGTGCCAGCCGCCTTCGACAAGCCGCTCACCAACACGCCGCCGCCGATATCGCTGATCGGGGGCAGCTTGAGCCCCTTGATGAGCATCGAGAAGCCGTCCACGTCCTCGATGATCGGCTTGCCGTCCTGCGCCACCGTCACCTTGAGGTCGCTCACGGTGCCCTCGAACACCTTCTTCTCCGTGGAGGGAATGGCCGCAAGGACGCTGAACTTGACGTTCACGTTGGCCGGCTTGAGCAGTTCGGAAAGGGGCTTGTTCTTGTCCTTGAACTCAAAGGACGCCGCGGTCACCCGGACGGGGATCTTTTGGGCGAGGGCGAATTCGTTTTCGCTGTAGCCCAAGCCGCCGAGCGTGAACTTCGGCGCTTGATCGCGCGAAGTCTGGGACAGGCGCGCGTCGTTGAGGGTGAACGCCGGACCGTTGGGGACTGCCAAGGTGCCGCTGAGCGCGAGGACGAAGGGCTCGTTCACCGACGGGTCGAAGAGGTTGTCCAGATTGTTGATCGTGAAGAGGGTGTTGGTCAGCACGAAGCCACCTTGGCCGCCGAGATGGAAGGTGCCGCCGAACTGCAGTGTCTTCACGTCGAGCTTGGGCAGGTAGGGTTCGTGTCCCGGCAGCGTGAGCGTGCCGCAGGTCACGTTCTTGACGAAGTCACCGTTGACCTCGGTGACCAAGTCGGCCGGCAGGACCAGTTCCGACGCGCCATCCAGGACCAGCGTCGGCAAGCCGCCGTCTTCGTCGCGGATGGCGGTCAGTGCGACCCCATTGGTGCAGGGTGTCTTTCCCGCGCCGCGACCCAGCAAGGTGAACTTGATGCCATGGTCGTCGTAGAGCTTCAGGTCGCTGGTCAGCGCGACCGTGCCGGTGGGAAATCCGTCGAGGCCCCAGGCCCCGTTGATGAGCTCCACGCGGTTGGTCTGGCCTTCGGGCAACGGGAACACGACGACGCCTTGGAGGTTGGTGAGGTAGGGCAGACCGCCGGGATTGAACGCCAACGTGGCCCGGCAGAGTTCGGTCGCGAAGCCTTTGAGCTGCGGCAGCACCGCGATGTTCGTGAAGTTGAGCGAACCGGTGGCGCGAACGGTCAGGTCTTCCGGTTGCGTCCCGGTGATGTCCACTGTGAGCGCGGTGTTCTTCCCGAGCCCGATAGAAGTGCCGGAGGAATTGTCCGGGCAGAGTCCGGCGGGCTGGTTGGTGAAGAGAAGCGGCAACTGGAGCGAACCATTGGTCAGGGCGAAGCTCACGCCGCTCTGTGACAAGGTGAGGCTGGCGCCAACGTTCGAGGCGAACAGCCGGAAGTCACCACGCTGCAAGAGTGGCGGTGTGTTGGTCTCGGTGAACTTGGGGAAGAATCCTGCGGAGCTGTTGAGCAACGAGAGGGTGCCGAACGCCGGCCTGCTCCCGGCCTGGAGCCGGAACTGGGCATCGGCGAGATAGACCTTGTTGAAGAGTCCCAGCTTCTGGACGCGGAGCGTGGCGTCGAGTCCGACATCCTCGGGATTGGCCACGTTGGCGGCGAGCGCCGCGTCGAGGTCAAGCGTGATGGGCTTCGTGGGCGTGAAGGCGAGGAGGACCCGACCGCGCATCCGGGCTTGGAAGTCGGCGTTGGTGTAGGTCAGCAGCAGCGAGAAATCGGTGAGTTTGAGCTGCTGCGGCAGGGGCCACTGCGGGATCGGCAGCTCGTTGGTCAAATGCAAAGATTCGATATCGAGTCCGCCCTGGCCGCCGGTCAGGACAAGTTCACCATTCATCTGGACCGGCTTCACGCCATTGGCCTCCGGAGCCAGAAACTCGCCCTGCACCCGCAGCGACTGGCGGTTGGCTTCGGATGTAAGAAGCGTGAGCACCGGCACGGTCGTGCCCCCGTTGACCCGTGGACGGATGTTCAGGGCACCCAGCTGCAGCGGCGCTGTGGAAGTGAGGTCGGTCGTGGTGCCGTCGGGCCGGATGACGCCTGTCAGCTCTGTCCCGCCCACACGAGGCAGCACCAGCGGACCGCTGAATCTCAGGGCGGCCGCGGCACCGGGAAGCCCGCGGCGTTCGAGATCCACGGTGAGCGTGGGAAACCTGAGCGCGCCCACGTCGGCGGGGCCGGTCCACCTCAACGAAAAGGCGCCGGCGAGATCCATCGTGCCCGCCAACTGCCCGGCCCCGGCCGGGGTCAGCGCGGATTGTCCGGCGAGGGCAAACTCGGCCGTTCCGTCCGGGCGTCGTAACAGTGCGAACGTTCCCGGCTCCAACAGATAAGTGCCGTTGATGGCGCCCGGCACACGGACCTTTCCTGCAAGGCTGAACGTGCCGGCAGCGGTCTGGAGTTCGCCGGTCCCCTCCGCGATGACGTCCCGGTAGCTGGCGGTGCCGGTGAAGCTGATCGTGCCGGTTGCCGGGTTGAACCCGAAAGTGCCGTCGAGCGTCGCCTCATTATCAAACGCATTGGCGCGGACAATCCGGGCGGTGGCCGGCGCGGGAAGCCCAACGGAGATCACTCCGCTGCCCGCGAACGCGCCATTGTTGAGGTCGAGCGTGAGCGACCGGGGATCGATTCCGACGAGGTCGCCCATCACAAACGCGGCGGGGTCGCCGATGAACTGCATCTGTCCCGCCGCCAGATCAGCGTCGAACAGGCCGGTGAGCACCACGCCGTTGGTGAGCGTGACGCTCCCGGAACCGGTGAGCCGGCGGGTCACCAAGTTCACCACAACAGGCGCGGGCGACGCGATTTTCGTGATCCCGGCCCGGACATTGCCGGTGAGGATCACTTCGGTGCCGTTCGTGGTGACGGAATCGCCCTTGAGTTCGGTGATGCCCACCCTGGTCGTGGTGGATTCCGCGACCAACACCGCTCGGTAAAAGCGGGCTTGCGCGTCGGGTTCGACGATGTCATCCGCGACAATCAGACCGTTGGTGGCGGTGACGGTGGCGACGGCCTGCCACGCGGTGTTGGTGACAAGGAGATTCGCGGCGCGTTCCAAGCGATAGACTCGCCCGGTCTCGCCGCTCCATGCGATCCGCCAGCCAGCTTCCGCCAACGGTTGGGGGGGCCGCAGCGTTGGCGACGTCTGGGCAGGAACGTGGGTGATGAGCAGGCCCGTGAGGCCAAGAAAAAATGCCCCGAAGGCAAGCCAGCGGCAGTTCATGTGGTAAGAAATCCCTAAATGTCTATACGGAATCCCGACCGTCTGATGACGGACTTTCTACCCCGAACTGCGAAAGTGGGCCTGAGAACGGCTATCGGGGCATCCAAGGCGCCGGACGCCACGTCACCCGAGCCGCGTGGCGCGCGAGTTCGGTGA
>JANNAJ010000748.1:0-6374 GCA_031384285.1 Verrucomicrobiota bacterium | reverse complement strand
GTCGCGGCTTCGCTCAGCTCCTACGTCGGCGCGCCGCGTCCGGCCGATGTCTCGCTCGATTGCGGGAAGACGGAACGCTTCCTCGGACGACCGATGCCGAAGTTCATCGCCGCCCGTCCGGTGGCCCCTTGAAGCGCCATCGACACGAACCTGCGCCGATGCCCGCCGACACCTTGCCACCGACCGGACGTCCGTACCGCGGGCGTCTCGCGCCTTCGCCGACCGGGCTGATGCACCTCGGCCATGCGCGGACGTTCTGGACGGCCCACGAGCGGGCGGTCGCGGCGGGCGGGACGCTCATCCTGCGCAACGAGGACCTCGATCGTGACCGGGCCCGGCCGGAGTTCGTCACCGCGTTCTTGGAGGATCTCCGCTGGTTCGGATGCCGCTGGCAGGAAGGCCCGGACTTGGGCGGCCCGTGCGGCCCGTATTCCCAGAGCGAGCGCATGGATCTCTACCGCGGGGCGTTCGAGAGACTGCGGGCGCAAGGGTCGGTCTTCCCGTGCGTCTGCTCGCGCAAGGAGATCCTCGCGTCGCTCGGCGCGCCGCATCTGGGCGAGGAAGAACCGCGGTACCCCGGGACGTGCCGAGGCCGGAAGTCCGCCGATGACCTGCCGGGCGCCAAGATCTCCTGGCGCTTCCGCGTGCCGGACGGCGAGACGGTCGCGTTCGTCGACGGGCACCACGGTCCGCAGGCAGCGGTCGCGGGCCGGGATGTCGGCGATTTCGTGGTGTGGCGTCATGACGACCTGCCGAGCTACCAGCTCGCGTGCGTGGTGGACGACGCGGCGATGGGCATCACCGAGGTCGTTCGCGGCGCGGACCTGTTGCTCTCGACGGCGCGGCAGATCCTTTTGTACCAGGCACTCGGAAGCGTCCCTCCGGCGTTCTTCCATTGTCCCCTCGTCACCGATGAGCGCGGCGTGCGTCTCGCCAAGCGCCACGACGCGCTGGGTCTCCGGGCGTTGCGCGAGAGCGGAGCGGAGCCCGGCGAGTTGCGCCGGGGAACGGCCTTCGGGGCTGCTGCGGCAACGATGGCAGCCAGGGCGTAGGAGATCCACGGGGTCCTTTCGCTACTCGGCTGCCGCGAACTGGACGGCCGGTATCCGACCGACGAAGCGACCGGGCGCTTGACGGCCCGCGCCGTGTTCCGCACAACGCGCGCCGCATGACACCTGTCACGGTCGCCGAGATCGAAGCCGCCATCCGGAACGTCCCCGATTTCCCGAAGCCGGGGATCCAGTTCAAGGACATCACGCCCGTGCTCGCCGACGGCCGGTTGTTCCGTGGCGTGATCGACCAGATGCTGGACGGCGTGACGCCGGGCAGCGTCGACAAGATCATCGGCATCGACGCACGCGGCTTCATCTTCGGCGCGGCGGCCGCGGTCCAGCTGGGCGTCGGCTTCGTGCCGGTCCGCAAGAAGGGCAAGCTGCCTTGGGCGACGCACGAGCAGAGCTACGACCTTGAATACGGCTCGAACACCGTGGCCATCCACGTGGACGCCGTGAAACCGGGCGAACGAGTGCTGCTGCTCGACGATCTGCTGGCCACGGGAGGCACCGCGGCGGCGGCGATGAACCTGCTGGAACGCCTCGGCGCGCAGGTCATCGGCGTCACCTTCCTCATCGAGCTCAAGTTCCTCCAGGGCCGCACCCGGCTCGAAGGGCATCGGGTGCGCTCGCTGATCTCGTACTGACGGCCCCGGGCCGGCCGCATCCTGCGGCCCGCGTCACTCCGCCGCGCCCCAGAGCTTCGCGAGCAGGCGTTCCATCGCCGGATCGTGGCGCTTCAGCTCGGCGCGATCGAACGGGAAGAAATCGTTCCGCGAGAAGAACGCCTCGGTCTGCTCGGCGAAGTGCTCCTTCTCGTCGGTCATCGCGTAGGCCCGCTCCTGGGTGTCGGGCCGGCCGTTTCCGAGCCGGCGCCGGACGCGGTCGTAGCGCTTCGACGCCTTGGCCTCGGCGTAGGCCGCGAGGATCCCCGGATGACCGAAGCCGAGCACGCGGTCATGATAGCCGTGCGCCAACTCGTGCAGCATGAAGTTCGGCATGCGGTCCATCTCCTTGGCGAAGTCGCGGACATCGCTGACCTCGACGCCCTTGGCCATCGCCGGATCGCGGCCGTGCCCGCGGAGCCAATCCGCGCCCGGATGGTATTCGGCCCGGCCGCCGTCGCCGGGATGCTCGGGGGAGAACCACAACGGGATCTCCCGCAACCGCGCCACGGCCGGCGCGGGGACGACCTGGACGATTTCCACGAGCTGCTGGCGGAGCAGCGGAATCATCGCCTCCACGTCGGCGGGCTGGTCGGAGAGGAGCCGTTCGCTCAGATGGATCGTCCAGCCTTCGACGTCGCGGATCTGGTAACGCCAAGGGCCGGCGTCGAGCAGCTTCGCCAACCCTTTGCCCAGGGCGTCGCCGACGAGCAGGCAGGTCTCCGCATTGCCGAACTCGTGGTGGCCATGGCCGGGATTAGGGGAATCCTCGGCGCGCCGCACGAAATCGTGCGTCGGCACGAACATCACGTTGCCCGCGAACTCCGGTCGTGCCGCGGCCGCGGCCTGGGCGCGGCGCAGCGCCGTCCACTCCGGCGGCGCGTCGACCCACGGGCCGGTCAGCTCGCCGATGACGAAGGGCAGCGCCGGCGCACTGAGGTCGCGCCGGATGTCGCGGACCAGGTTGACGAGGTTGGTCTCGTAAGCAGGGACCGCGTGCACCGGGTCCACGCCATCGTTCCAGCCCTGGTACCAGACGAATCCCGACAGCTCGTGCCCGGCGCCGGCGATCCCGGGGAACTCGGTCGGCAACGCCGCCAGCGCCTCGCGGACCTCGGTGATCATCTTTTTGTAACACGGCCCGACCGTCCCGCCGGAGCTGGGCGGGCGGAAGTCCTGGTGCAGGCTCTTGCCGCCCCACGCGGTCTTCACCAGAAGGACCGGCGCGGCGAGAAGGTCGCCGACGACGTGGCCGAACTGGAGTTCCGGTCCGAAATGGTGCGCGTCGCCGTAGACCGAGAAGCCGTTGCCGAGAGGTCCGCGCAGCAGCGGTCGGTCCTCGCGCCGGTAGCGGACCCACACGTCGTCGCGCACGGTCCATCTGCCGTCCGCGGAACGGAGGTGGCGGAAGCGGGGCGCCTTGGCCGGATCCGCGAGCAACGAGACGAGCGTGCCGCGGCCGCCGTTGTAGTCGGGACCTCCGAGGTCCACGACCGCCTGGCCTTCCATGTTCGATTGGCCGGCGAGGATGAAGACCTTCACGGGCCGGGCGGCGGCCGCGGTCGGGGTCGCGGTCGACGCCAGCACGAAGGCCGAGAGCAATCCGAGGAGGAACCTTTCCATCCCCGACGATGGTCTCCGGGAAGGGCCGGGCGCCAGCCTACTTCAAGGGCATGCCGGGCTCGGGCTTGCCGTCGGTGGTGAGGATCTGGAAGTGATGGACGCCGGCGGCGAGCGGATGGTCGCTGGTCCAGACCGTCTTGAGGTCGCGCGTGACCTCGACCATCGAGATGCCTTGGTCCGCCGCGTGGCTGCCGATGACCGTGTTGCCATTGGCGAGACGCTGCGAACCGCACGGATCCTTGAAGAGCCCGCCGACGTCCTCGTTCCGCACCGCCCAGACGATCGCTCCGGTGGTGTCGAACTCCACGACCTTGTTGCCGTGGGTGAGCGAGGAGAGCGTGTTGCCGTTGTCGAGGCGGATGGCGGTGAACGGCCAGTTCTCGGCCTTGCGCCCGCCGATGGCTTCGAGGTCGGTGCGGATCGTCCGCACGACCTTTCCTTCCGGCGTGTATTCCTTCACCGCGAAGGCGAGCAGGTGCGGCACGAGGTAGTTGCCGCCGCGGAGCTGACGCGCCATGCGGGTCTGCATGTGCGTGTTGTCCGTCTCCGGCTGCAGCGGCACGTCGAGCACGATCTTGCCCTGCGGATCGACCTCAAGCAGGCGAGGTCGCGACCCGAGCTCGGTGACGAGCGTGTTGCCGTTGTAGAGGCGCTGCGTGGTGCCGATCTCCCCGTTCTCCTTGGCGCGGCGGTAGGAGAAGACGACGCGTTTGTCCGGGGTCACTTCCTCGACGCGGTCGGCGAAGGCGACCAGCACGTTGCCGCCGGGCAGGACGAACCCGTCCCGCGTCCCGCCCTGGTATTCCCAGGTCGCCTTGCCGTCCTCGCCGATGATCGCGGTCTTGCCGCCGAGCACGAGATAGGAGTGGCGTATCGAGGACGGTGCCGCCGCGTCGGCGCACCACGCGGTCGTGGTGGCGGAGACAAGCAAGACGGCGGCGGCAAGGCGGGAGAGGTGTTCGGTGGAGCGCATCGGGATGTGCCAAGCGTCGGAAGAATCGGTGCCGGATGGAAGCGGATTCCCGTGGGCGGAGCGGTGGGGTCCGCCGCCGGACGGTCGTCTCCGTGCTCAGGCCAGGACCTGGCGGACGACTTCGCCGTGGACGTCCGTCAGACGCCGGTCGGAGCCGTTGTGGCGGAAGGTGAGCCGGGTGTGGTCGAGGCCGAGCAGGTGCAACACGGTGGCGTGGAGATCGTAGTTGGTCACGGCGTCGCGGGCGGTCTTCCAGGCCCATTCGTCGCTCTCGCCGTGGGCCACGCCGGGTTTCACGCCGCCGCCCGCCATCCAGCCGACGAACGTGCCGCCGTTGTGGTCGCGGCCTTCGCTGCCTTGGGAGAACGGCATCCGGCCGAACTCGGTCGTCCAGAGCACCAGCGTGTCGTCGAGCATCCCGCGGGCCTTCAGGTCGCGCAGCAGGGCCGCTATGGGACGGTCCGTCGCCGCGCACATCGGCGGGAGCTCCTTGGCGATGTCGGCGTGGTTGTCCCAGTTCCCGGTCGGTCCGCCGGCGCCGCTCCAGACCTGGACGAAGCGGACGCCGCGCTCGACCATGCGCCGAGCGAGCAGGCAGCGCCGGCCGAAGTCCTCGGTGACCTTCTCGTCGAGGCCGTAGAGCTTGCGCGTCGCCTCGCTTTCACCGTCGAGCGCGAACGCTTCGGGCGCGCTCAGCTGCATCTTCGCGGCCAGTTCGTAGGCCTGGATGCGGCCTTCGAGCCGCGTGTCGGCATCGTTCGCCGCGAGATGCCGGCGGTTCAACCGCCCGAGCAGGTCGAGCCCGGCACGGTCCGCGTCCGGTGTGATGTATTTCGCGGAGACCGGCGGACGGAGGTCGGCGATCGGCGTCGGCGACGCGGTCTGGACCACCGTTCCTTGGTGGGAGACCGGCAGGAAGCCAGCGCTGAAGTTGCCCTTCTGGTTGTAGGGAAGGCCCTTCACATCGGGCAGCACGACGAAGGTGGGCAGGTTGTCGCACTCGCTGCCGAGCGCGTAGCCCACCCAGGCGCCGAGGCAGGGGAATCCCGGCAACAGGAACCCCGTGTTCATCAGATAGCTGCCCGGGCCGTGGACGTTGGTCCGCGACTGCATCGCCATCAGGAACGCGATGTCGTCCACGTGGCCCGCGAGATGCGGCATCAGGCTGCTGATCCAGCGTCCCGACTGCCCGTGCCGGCGGAACTCGAACGGCGGCTTGAGAATCTTGCCTGGTTCGCTGGTCGGCGCCTCGACGTGCTCGCCGCGGCCGGGATCGAACTTCTCTCCGGCGCGTCTGAAGAGCGCGGGCTTGTGGTCGAACAGGTCCATCTGGCTCGCGCCCCCGTTCATGAAGAGCTGGATGACGCGTTTGGCCCGTGCCGGATGATGGAGCCCGCGGCTCAACATCCCCGGTCGGGCGCGCACGGCGGCGTCCGCGCCGATCAGCTGGTCCATGCCGAGCATCTGCGCCAAGGCCGCGCCGCCGAGCCCGCCGCCGAGACGCCAGAGGAACTCGCGGCGGGACGTGACCGGAGGAAACGGGGAAGATGGATTCATCGGCGCGGGTTCATTCGACGAACATCGCTTCGTTGCTGTTGAGCAGCAGGCGGCAAAGATTGGCCATGCCGTGCGCGCCGGAGTACCCGGCGAGCTCGCGCGCCTCTTCGGCACGCGGCGCGCGGCGCCAGACGATCTCGCAGGCGAGGGCGATGCGACCGGTATCGTCGCCCGGCGACGCGGCGAGCCGGGCGGCGAAGTGCCCGGCGTGGCGGGCGATGAAGACGTTGTTCCACATGGCGAGCGCCTGTTGGACGGTGACGGTGTTGTCGCGCACGGCGGTGAGCTTGTCACCGGCCGGGCAGTCGAGCGCGTCCATGAACGGATCGGGCAAGGTCCGGAACAGGAACCGGTAGATGCTCCGGCGGCGTCCGGCATCGCTGTCGGGATCGAACTTCGTGTAGTCGACCTTCGGCGTCACGTGGATGCCGGGTTGCAGGTCGAACTGCCGGTCGCCGGGCCCGCCCATGCGCAGGTCGAGCCGGCCGCTGGCCTGGAGCACGG
>JANNAJ010000709.1:0-1515 GCA_031384285.1 Verrucomicrobiota bacterium | reverse complement strand
TCCCTCGCCGCGTCCTGAGCTGAAAGCCCGTTCCGAACGCCGCCGGCCTCCGACCAGAGGCCGGCGGTGTTTTCCACCGTCACCCAGTTCCGATCCCGCCGCGAGATCCCCGGCCGGCCCAGGCGCACACCCGATTGGACCGTCTAGCGGATGGTTCCAGGTTGCCTGGGCGTCTGTTCTCCCCACTCCCACTCCCGCTCCAACCGCGCCACCTCCCGCTTCACCGCCGCCGACACCCGGTGCTTCGCGAGATAGACGCTCGCCAAGCTCACGCCGAGCGACTGGGCCACTTCGCCCGCGGGCCATTCTTTCAGCACGTTCAGGTCGAACATCTGGAACTGCCGGTCGCTGAACTGCCCCTTCACCTGCCGCAACGCCGCTGCCAGCAGGTTGTCCCGCCACTCCTCGTCCCAGAGCTGGCCAAGCTCATCGGCCTTCGGGTCCGCCACGCGCTCGATGGTCGTCGTGCGGGCGGTGTCGTCCGCCGCGGCCGGTCGCTGGCCGACCTCGCCGCCGTGCCCGATCCACGCCTCCTGCCGGTGCCGCTTCTTGAGCTGGTCCTTCACGCGCCACGCCGTCTGGTTCAGCAGCCACGTCTTGAACCGGCACAGCGCCGGCTCGTAGCGATATTCCGGCAGATGCCGCGCCACGCCGATGGCCGTCTCCTGCACCACCTCGTCGGCCTCGGTCTCGGTGCAGCCGGCCTTGAGGGCGAAGCGCCGGATCATCGGCCCGTAGAGTTGGAAGAACTCCTGCCAGCGGTCCTCCGCCCCGGCCTGCAAGCCCGCCACCAAGCTGGCGCGCGTCGGCTGCGGATCCTGTGCGGGCGGGCTCATCGGCGCTGTCATCCTCTCCGTTCAACGCCGCGCCGCGAGCGTTCTTTCAGCGGAAATGCCGCGATGGCACCCGGCCTCATCCCTTGGTCATCATGGCCAGACGCAACTCCGCGGGCGTGGTGAACTCCACCTGGAGGCCATCCAGCGCGCGCGCGTAGCCAAGGCCCGGCAGCGGGCTGATCACGAAGTTCCTCCCCTTGGGATACAGTTCCCGGAAAGCGACGAGGTTCCGGGTCCCGAACGCATCCGCCTTCCACTTGCATTCGATCGCATCCACGCGGTCCCGGCTGCGCGGCACCACGAAATCAATCTCCCGCTGCTGCTTGTCGCGCCAGAAGTGGAGCCGGTGTGTTCCCGAGGCGATGATGGCGTCGAGAACAAGGTGCTCCCACAACAAGCCGCAATCATCCGGACGCAGAGAGTCCCAGCCGCGCGCATGACATACGAGCCCGGTGTCGAAACCAAATGCTTTGGGTTGGGCCACGATCTCCCGCTGCCCACCGCCCGAGAACGGCCGAAGAAGGTGGACGACTTGTGTTGTCTGGTAGACCTCCAGCCAGTTCGTGACGGTGGGTCGAGAGATCTGACTGCCTTTCGAGAGCTTCGTGACATCGAGCATCCCGCCGCTCTGCCGCAGCAGCAGTTCAAAGACCCGAAGAAAACCCGCGCGCTTCTCCAC
>JANNAJ010000696.1:0-4721 GCA_031384285.1 Verrucomicrobiota bacterium | reverse complement strand
CCCGCGCACGATGGACGAGTTGACCGCTCTCGCCGGCGTCGGACGCAAGACGGCCAACGTCGTGCTCGGCACCGCGTTCGGCATCGAGGTCGGGATCGTCGTCAACACCCATGTCGCCCGCCTCTCCGGCCGTCTGGGCCTCACCCGCGAGACCGATCCGGTCAAGATCGAGACCGCCCTGATGAAGTGGGTGCCCCAAGGCCGGTGGACCTCGTTCAGCCATCAGCTCATCTGGCACGGGCGCCGCCGATGCGCGGCCCGGAACCCGGACTGCGCCGGTTGCGAGATCCGCGGCTTCTGCCCTTCCGCCCGTGCACCGGACGAGGCGTGAAAACCAGCAGGCACCGGAATCTGGACCTCAGAATCCATCTGCGTTGGCCCCCAGAACCAATCGCACCCAACTAGGGATTGACCTTAAACTATCAGGCTGGTTTCCTATCGACACGATGGGAGTCGTCGACATCATGAAGCACACGGCTTTGATCGCTTGGGATCAGGTCGTCCGCTTGGCCGCTCTCGTGGCGGCCGTACTCATCGCCAAAGGGATGGCGGCGGCGTTGGGGACGAGCCGGCTCATGCCGGTCCATCGCGACAACGCGGCCATCGCGGCCCCAAGCCGGAACTGACCCGCAGGGCTCGCGCCCTCGGTCAACGGTTGGCGAGCTTCGCCCGGAGCGGTTTCCCGCGGAACAACCCGTGCTTGAGCTTCAGCACCACCCCACGGGCGTGCTCGCCGGTCACGTCGACCAAGGTGTGCTCCTCGTGGATCTCGATCCCGCCGACCACCGTGGCCGGCAACCCGGTATGGCCTTGGATGCAGGTGATGACCTCTTCCGGCGTGATCTTCTCGCGTTGGCCGACGCCCAACCAGACGGGCATCATGGTCATCGCCACCGGGCGGGATTCCGGCTGCGGCTCCGGGGAGGGGCGCATCGGTTCCCGCTCACGTTGACGTTCCACCGGAGGACGCTGTTCCTGCATCGGACGCGGCGTCGGGCGATCCGCACCCGGCCGGAAGGGCTCGGGCCGGTCGACCGGAGCCGGACGTCCAACGGAGGGCGGCCGGTTCTCGGAGAACGCCGGACGATCCCAAGTGGAGGACCGCAACGCCGGCTTCGGCGGCGCGGACATCGTCGCTGACGCGGCCAAAGCCCTCTTGACCGGAGCCTTCGCGACAGCGGGCTTCGCTGCCTTGGGTTCAGGCGCGGTCGCGGATGCGGCGGGCCTGTCGACCGCCGGCAAGGCACCGACGGCGGAAGCGCTCTCGCCGTCCTGGAAACCGGATTCATCGACCCCCTTCGGGGCCGGGGCAGCGACCGGCCGCGGCGTCGCCGGAGCCTTGGGCGCGGCAAGAGCCGGAGGCCGCGCGATCGGCGCAACCGCCGGACGGGGAGCGGCGAGCGCCGGCGCCGGGCCGGCCGGCAGAGCAGGCTTCGCCGACATCGACTTCGGCTCGCTCTTGGCGGGTTCCGGTTCGGCGCCGCCGGTGAGCAGGTGCAGCGAAGCGCTGGCGATCGCCACGGAATCGAAGCCTTCTTCGAGCAGTGTCTCGATGAAGTGGTCCCGGCGCGGGAACTCCCCGCTCTGCAGCGTCGTGCGGACGCGCTGCAGGAGCTGGTTCTCCTTCGCGCGCTCGATCTCGCCCTCGCTCGGGATCTGGCCGCTGCGGAGCCGTTGACGGGTGAAGTTCTCGATCTGGCGGACGAGGAAGAACTCGCGCCCGCTCACGAAGGTGATCGCGAGGCCGCTGCGACCGGCGCGGCCGGTGCGGCCGATGCGGTGGACGTAATCCTCCACGTCGTAGGGCAGGTCGTAGTTGAAGACGACCTGGATGTCATCCACGTCGATGCCGCGCGCCGCGACGTCGGTGGCGACGAGGAACTCGAGCCCGCCGGAGCGGAACTTCTTCATCACGCGGTCGCGCGCGGCCTGCGCCATGCCGCCGTGGAGGGCGTCCGCGCTGTAGCCGGCGGCGTGGAGATGCTCCGAAAGCTCGTCCACCATGCGCTGGGTGTTGCAGAAGATGATGCCGAGCGTGACGTTGTGCAGCTCGATGAGCCGCGTCAACGCCTCCAGTTTCCAGCGGCGATCGACCTCGTAGTAGACCTGCTCGACGGTCGGCACCGTGAGGGCCTTGGCCTCGATCTGCACCCGGACGGCGTCGCGCGTGTAGTTGCGGATGAGGTTCTGGATCGGCGGCGGGACGGTGGCCGAGAACAGCACGGTCTGCCGCTCGACCGGCATCGCCTTGAGGATGACCTCGATGTCGTCGCGGAAGCCCATGTCCAGCATCTCGTCGGCCTCGTCGAGGATGATGGTGTGGATCTGGTCGAGCCGCAGCGTGCCGCGCTGCATGTGGTCCATCACGCGGCCGGGCGTGCCGATGACGATGTTGGCGCCGGCCTTCAGGCCCGCGAACTGGCGCTCGTAGCTCTGGCCGCCGTAGACCGGCAACGCGCGGATCCCGGGCTTGAAGCACGCCAGCTTGTGGACCTCTTCGCTCACCTGCACGGCGAGCTCGCGCGTCGGGCACAGGATCAGCACCTGCACCGCGCGGTTCTTGATGTCCACCTTCTCGATGGCCGGGATGGCGAACGCGGCGGTCTTGCCGGAGCCGGTCTGCGATTGGCCGACGACGTCGCGGCCGGACTGGATCACCGGGATGGCTTCCGCTTGGATGGGCGAGGCCTGCTCGAAGCCGAGGCGTTCGATCGCCTTCAGGATCTCCGGTGAAAGGCCGAGTTCAGAAAAAAGCTTGGGCGTCATGCGCGAGGGGGTGAGTTGTACCAGAAGCGCCCGCTAGGACGAGAAGTCTTTTCCGAACCCGCCGCGGCCTTGCCCGCGGAGCTCCGACAGGAAAGGATCCGAAGAAATCTCCCGGCGCCGCGGTCCGACCCGCGATCCCCCGGGACCCTCCAGCTCATCGCCATGAAGACACGCCAGACACGCCGCTCGTTCCTCCAGCGCTCCGCCCTCGCGGCAAGCGCCCTCGCCTTCCCTTTCGTGTCGTCCGCCCGTGTGCTGGGCGCGAACGGCCGCTTGGCCATCGCCGGTATCGGCGTCGGCGGCAAGGGCTGGACCGATATCACGATGTGCGCGACCGAAGACATCGTCGCGCTGTGCGACGTGGACGACGCCCGCGCCGCCGAGGCCCGCAAGCGGTTCCCGGCCGCGAAGCGTTTCCGCGATTTCCGGCGGATGTTCGACGCGATCGGCCGCGACATCGACGCGGTGACCGTATCGACGCCGGACCACATGCATTTCCTGCCCGCCATGAGGGCGATCGAACTCGGCAAACATGTCTACTGCCAGAAACCCCTCACCCACACGATCGAGGAAGCCCGCCGGCTCACCCAAGCGGCCGCCCGCAAAGGCGTCGCCACGCAGATGGGCAACCAAGGACGCTCCCATCCCGCGGTCCGCCGCGACGCCGAACTCGTCCGCGCCGGCGTCCTGGGCCGCGTCCACGAGGTCCATTGCTGGACCGACCGGCCCGGCCGTTGGTGGCCGCAAGGCGTCGACCGACCGTCGGCGACACCCGCGATCCCAAAGGACCTGGATTGGGACCTGTGGCTCGGCGGCGCGCCCGAGCGGCCCTTTTCACCGTCGTACGTCCCGTTCAATTGGCGCGGCTTCTGGGACTTCGGCACCGGCGCCCTCGGTGACATGGGCTGCCACCTGCTCAACGTCCCGGACATGGCCCTCGAGATCCGCGAAGCGACCCGCGCCGAGGCATGGAGCGAAGGCTCGACCGAGGAATCGGGACCTCGGTGGTGCAAGGTCCGCTGGGACATCCCCGCTCGCGGGTCACGTCCGGCCTTCACGCTGTGGTGGTACGACGGAGGCCAGCTGCCGCCGCAAGACCTGTTCCCCAAGGCCAAGTTCGACGGCAACGGCGTGCTCATCGTCGGCGACCAAGATGTGATGCTCACCAACTACGAGGGCGGCGGAACGTTCCGGTCCGGTCGCACCGCGGCCGACTTCCGGCACATCCCGGAGACGATCCCGCGCCACACGACAGCCTGGGAGCCCGGCCAGTACGCCGAATGGATATCGGCCTGCAAGGGCGGACCGAAGACGCTGTCCGGCTTCGACCAGGCCGGACCGATGACCGAAGTCGTGCTGTTGGGAAATGTCGCCATCCGCGCGCGGCACGCGATCGATTGGGACGCCAAGTCGATGCGGGTGACCAACTCTCCTGCCGCCGACCGGTTCGTCCGCGGCAGCTACCGCAAAGGTTGGTCGGTCTGAACGATTTTTCCGTTGCTTCCCGAGGTCCCGCCCTGCGTGACTTTCCTCATCCCATGAAAGCATCTCGTCGCCTGTTCCTCGCCGCCTTGAGCGCCGCCACGCTGGTCCTGTCCGGCTGCGCGACCTCGTCGTCCACCGGCACCGGTGCCTCGTTCCGCGGGCCGGTGGGCCTCCAGCTCTACAGCCTCCGCGGCCACTTCACCAAGAACGTACCGTCCACCTTGGACATCGTGAAGGGCTACGGGATCCACGAGGTGGAGCTCGCCGGCACCTACGGCCAGGCGCCCGAGAAGTTCCGCCAAGAATTGACCAGCCGCGGCTTGGTCCCCATCAGCGGGCACTTCCCGTACAAGCGCTTCCAGACCGACCCCGAAGGGATCGCCAAGGAGGCAAAGGCACTCGGCCTCAAGTACGCCGGCTGCGCCTGGATCGACCACAAAGGATCGTTCGACGCCCAGCAGGCCCGCGAT
>JANNAJ010000694.1:0-2819 GCA_031384285.1 Verrucomicrobiota bacterium | reverse complement strand
GACCTTCGAGTGATCTTCGCGGAATCCGCCGCATGAACCGACCTGCCCCAACCCCCGCCTGCGCGAACCCGTCGTGTTGCGCGACCGGCCTTCCGGTGCTCTACCTGCTCGGTGGAAGCATCCTCTGGCTGCTCGCCGGCCTCGGGCTGGCCCTTTTGGCTTCCCTGAAGCAGCACCAGCCTTGGCTGCTGGCCAGCTGCGAGTGGGTGACCTACGGACGGTTGGATGCCGCGTCGAGGACGGCTCTGGTCCACGGTTTTTTCTCCCAGATGGGCCTCGGCCTCGGTCTCTGGCTGCTCGCCCGGACGGGCGGCACCAAGATGGCGGCTCCGGGAATCGCCTTCATCGCCGGTCTGGCGTGGAACGCGGTGCTGACCTTGGGTGTGGCCGGGATCCTGGTCGAAGGACCTTCGGGCCACTCGTCCTTGGAACTGCCCGGACAGCTGGTCACCGTGCTCACGGTGGTGTCGACGGCGCTCTGCCTGCTCGGCTTCGCCACCTTCGCAAAACGGGCCGACGGACCGACAGTACCGGCGCAATGGTTCGTCCTGGCCGCGTTGCTCGCCTTGCCGGTGCTGATGATCACCTCGCAGGTCATGTTGTCGCTTTTCCCGGAGCGCGGTGTGCTGCAAGCCGTGATCGACGGTTGGAACGGCCAAGGGCTCTTGCTCCTGTGGCTGGCACCGCTCGCGTTGGCCTCGCTATATTTTTTCATCCCGGACATCGGCGGTCGTCCGCTGCGCTCGCCGGCCTTCGCGAAGCTCGGCTTCTGGGCTTGGGTCTTCTTCGCGAGCTGGACCGGGGCCTCGAATCTCGTCGGTGGACCGGTCCCGGCGTGGATGGTCACCGTGAGCATCGCCGCGTCTGTGCTGCTGCTCATCCCGGTGGCGTTCATCAGCCTGAATCTCCACCTGGTCGCCCCTGTCTCCGTGCTCGGCCGTTCGACTGCGTTGAGGTTCGCGGCCCTGTCGGCCATCAGCTTCACTTTGGTCGGGATTTTGACCGCCCTCACCTCTCCGCGTTGCGCGCAGCAGGTGCTCGGGTTGACCCAGTTCCCGGTCGCCCTCCGCGAGCTGTTCTTGTTCGGTTTCGTCGGACCTGCCTTGTTCGCCGGTTACTACGCGGTGGTGCCGAAGCTCGCCGGACGCGAGTTCCCGTGCCGGCTCTCGCCGGTGGCACACATCGGTCTGACCGTCATCGGACTCGGCATCATGGTGCTCTCCTCCGGTGTCGGCGGTTGGCTGCAAGGTTGGGCCTTGGCCGACGGCAAGATCGGATTCCCGGAGGTCGCCGCCCATCTCCAGATCTGGCTCAAACTGCATACGCTCGGGCTCGCGGTGTTCGCCTTGGGCCAGACCCCGGTGCTGGCGAACTCGGCTTGGCTGCTGGTCGAGTGCCTGTTGCCGTTCGGAAAACCGGCCTTGGCCCTCTTCACGGAGACGTCCACGGCCGGCGCCGGGAAATGAAGCGATGAACCACGGCCCTGTAATTTTCCTCGGTCTGGTCACGACGCTGGTCGCGTCGTGGACCGGGTTCGTCGCGCTGCCGCATCGACAGCTCGGCGCGTTGCAGCCCGATATCAGCACCAACGCCGCCGGTGCGGTCGTGGCCTATCCCGCGGTCCGCAGCGGTGAAGCCGCCCAAGGCGCGGAGGTCTACCGTTCGCTGGGTTGCGTCGCCTGCCATACCCAGCAGGTCCGGCCCGAGAACGGTGGCGGCGACATCGCTCGCGGCTGGGGCAAGCGCCGCACCGTCGCCCGCGACCATCTCTTCGATCCGACCGTCCAGCTCGGCAACAGCCGTTTGGGCCCCGACCTAGCGAACTACGGCGAACGGCTCGGCACGAACTCGTTCCCGCTGGTCCGCCTCTACGATCCGTCATCGACCGCGACCCACTCGACTTGCGCGCCGGTGCCGTTCCTTTTCGAGCAGCGTCCGATCCGCAGCAGCGGGCCTTCGCCCGAGGCCTTGGTGCTGAAGGGGACCGCGGCGCCGCCGGTCGGATCCGAGGTCGTGCCGACGTTGCGCGCCCGGCAACTCGCGGCCTATCTCCGCAGCTTGGGCACGTCCGTGGAATTGCCGGAAGCACAGTTGCCGCTGGTCGAAGACGCCAACGCCCCGAAATGAGCGCCGACGCCAAACAATCTTCTCCGAGCCGAAGCTCCCGGTCCGAACGCGGTTCCGGCCTCATCGAGACCGTCGTGCTGTTCGGCAGCGCGGTGCTGCTCGTATGGGGCGGCCTGTACGTGGGGAGCTACAGCGGCCGATTCGACGGCTCCGAGTTCAGCGAGGTCCCGCACGGCCGGCCGGCGAAGCAGGTGGCCGTCTCGGCAGATCCGAACGCGGCCGTGTTGAAGGCCGGGCTCAAGGCGTACAACAACAGCTGCGTCGCTTGCCACCTGGCCGACGGCAACGGTAATCCCGGCCTCAACATCCCGCCCTTGGCTGGATCCGATTGGGTCTTGGCCGAAGCGCCGAACCGTATCGTCCGTATCGTGCTCCATGGCCTGGGCGGTCCAGTGAAGGTCAAAGACACCGTGTGGAGCGGTGGAGTGATGAACCCGTGGCTCAAGACGGCGGACAATCCTTCCGGGCTGACTCCGGACGAGATCGCCGCGACCTTGAGCTATGTCCGCAACAGCTGGGGCAACAAGGCCAGCTTGGTGTCGACTGAACAGGTCGCGGCAATCCTGAAGGAGACCGAGAAGCGTACAGATCCGTGGACCGCGGACGAGCTTCTCAAGATCCCGCTGGCCGCCGGAGCCCCCGCCATGGCGGCACTCACTCCCGACCAGCTGAAGCTAGCCCTCAAGGCGCTT
>JANNAJ010000653.1:0-8428 GCA_031384285.1 Verrucomicrobiota bacterium | reverse complement strand
GAGCGCGAAGATCTTCATTGTTCACCTTTCAGATAAGCCAGCAGGTCGGCCAGTTCCTGTGCGGTCATGGTCTTCTCCAGTTCCTGCGCATGGGACAGGGCGTGGAGGAAAACGTCGCGCGCTCGCAGATCGTCCGACTGGCCGCGAGCCGTCTCAGTCTCATGCCGCAGGAACTGGAGAAGACCATGACCGCACAGGAACTGGCCGACCTGCTGGCTTATCTGAAAGGTGAACAATGAAGATCTTCGCGCTCGCAATCCTCATCGCGGTCCAGTTCGCCGCGACCACCCGTTGCATCGCCGCCCCGTTTCGCGCCGGCGCGGCCATGGCGGACATCACGCCCCCGCTCGGCATCGAGATCAACGGCGGCACCGCGCCGGTCATCGCCACCCATGTCCATGACGAACTGCACGCGCGGGCGCTGGTGCTCGACGACGGCTCGACGCGGCTGGCCTTCGTGCTCGTGGATGCGTGCCTCATCGACCGCCCCGTGTACGATGCCGCGAAGGCGCTGATCCTCCAGCACACCGGCATCGCCTCGAACCACGTCTCGATCTCCACCACCCACACGCACAGCGCGGGCAGCGTGTGCGGCGTGCATCTGAGCGAACCCGATCCGGCCTATCGCGCATGGCTGCCGCGACGGCTCGCCGATGCCGTGCGCATCGCGGTGAACCAGCTTGAACCGGCGCGAGTGGCCTGGGGCAGCGGCCCGGTGCCGCAACACGTGTTCAACCGCCGCGTCACCGTCAAGCCAGGCGTCACCTACACCAATCTCCTCGGCGCGGCCGGTGATCGGGTGAAGATGAACTGGTCCTCACCGCAACCCGAAGTGGACGGCGACTTCTCCGGCCCTGTCGATCCCGAGGTGTTCGTCCTGAGCGTGCGACACGCCGATGGCCGGCCGCTCTCGTTGCTCGCCAATTACTCGTTGCACTACGTCGGAGGCACCGGGCCGGGGCATCTGAGCGCGGACTACTTCGGCGTGTTCTGTGAGCGAATGAAGGAACTGCTCGGTGCGGAGAAGCAGGAGCCGCCCTTCGTGGCGCTGATGAGCAACGGCACCAGCGGCGACATCAACAACAACGACTTTCGCCAGGCCCGCCCACCGCAAAAGCCCTACGAGCAGATCCGTCTCGTCGCCGAGGATGTCGCGCGAGAAGTGCAGCGTGTCGTGAAGACCCTGACCCACCGCGACGACTTGAAATTGTCTGCCGTCAGCACCGAGTTGGAGATCGCCGTCCGCAAGCCCTCACCGGCCGAAGTGGAGCGCGCGCGTGGCATCGTGGGTGGACGCGACCGCCTGAAGCTTCGCACTTGGACCGAGTTCTACGCCCGCGAGCAGTTGATCCTCGCCGAATATCCGGACCGCCTGGCGCTGCCCTTGCAGGTGTTCCGCATCGGCGACCTCGCGGTGGCGCAATGGCCGGGCGAAATCTTCGCCATCAGCGGACTCGATCTGAAGCGGCGCAGCCCGGTGCGGCCGCTCTTCAACATCAGCATGGCCAACGGCTGGTACGGCTACATCCCGCCGCCCGAGCAGCACGCGGCCGGCTCCTACGAAACCTGGCGCGGCCGCACCAGCCCGCTGGAGACGAATGCCATTCCGCAGATCACCGATGCGTTCCTGAAACTGTTGGAGAAAACCAGATGATCCCGTCGCGCCTCCGTGCTCGCCTGTTGATTTTCCATTTCGCCGCAGCGCTGACCATTGTCTTTCTGCCCGACGCTAGGGTGACGGCGGCAGAGCCGGTTGTTTTCCATCCCGCCTACGCGCCCGCCCCGGCGGACAATCCGCTCAAGGGTTTCGTCCCTTACGCCGGCCAGGGGCGGGAGTTTCCTCATTCGCTGGAGTTCAATTATCTCTCGCTGGCCTCGATGATGACGGGGCCGACCAACTTCAATTGGGTGCCGATGGAACGTCTGCTCGACGGCATCGCCTCGCGCGGCTGCCAGAGCGTCTTCCGCATCTACATGGAATACCCGGGCCAGCCCAGCGGCGTGCCGGAGTATCTCATCAAGGCTGGCGTGAAAATGAGAGCCTTGACAAACACGAACACTCAGCCGCTCCCTCCCGCTCTCGACCACACACCGGATCACGAAGACCCGCGGCTGCGGGCGGCCCTCACCAACTTCATCGCCGCCCTCGGCGCGCGTTACGACGGTGACCCGCGCATCGGCTTCATCACCGCCGGCCTGCTTGGCTCCTGGGGAGAGTGGCACTGCCATCCGCATTCGGAATGGTTCGCGTCCAAGACGGTGCAGGCGGAAGTCATGGATGCCTACGAAGCCGCCTTCCGCAAAACGCCGGTGCTGCTGCGCTATCCGGCCGGCGACAACGACCGCGCTCATGCGTCGAACGCCCGGCGCAACATGGGCTACCACGACGACTCCTTTGCCTGGGGCACGCTGGACACCGGTCGCAAGAACGAAGATTGGTTCTATCTCGCGGCCCTGCGCCAAGCCGGACCCGCCGCGATGGAGCGCTGGAAGACCGCACCGATCGGGGGCGAGATCCGGCCCGAACTCTGGCCGTGTTTGTGGAAGACGGAGGGTTGCACCAAGGGGCAGGACTTCGCGCGCTGCGTCCGCGAAACGCACGCCTCCTGGCTCATGGACTCAAGCACATCCCGCCCGCTCGCGCCCGAGGAAAGGGAGCGCGCCCTCGCGGCGGCGCAGAGTCTCGGCTACGAGTTGCAGATCGTGCAGGCGACGGCGGCGTTGAAGGGGCGCACGCTCGAAGTATCCGTCACCATCACGAACCGCGGTGTCGCGCCGTTCTATGCCGATTGGCCTGTGCGACTCATGGCCGTCAGTTCCGGCGGGAGCGATTTGATCGCTGACCTGCCCTTTGCTTTGAGGACGCTTCCACCCGCGGCCAGCGACACGCGTTCGGTTGCGCTCGATGTCTCGAGGATGTCGACGGGCGAAGTCACACTTCTCCTCGGCATCCCGAACCCGCTCAAAGGCGGAAGGCCGCTCCGCTTCGCCAACGCGGACGCGGAACCGCTTCGCTTCGGTTGGCTCACGCTTGGAAAGATTGTCCTTCCATGATCCCGACCGCATCTTGATGAAACGAATGCTGTCTTATGTCGTCACGCTGGCGGGGTTGTCCTGCGGCGCTTTGGCGGCGGCGGAGCCTGGCCGCGAGCCTGCGGCCACGAACAGCGCGGCTGTGAAGCCGGTGAGCGATGTGCCGTTGAATCCCCGCGTGCTGATGTATCCGCGCAGCACGCTGATCGAGCGGCTGGAATGGACCGGCCCGGCGCACAAGCTGCCCGGCACCGGTTCGGACATGCACTGGCACGCCTGGGGCGCGGATGGCGCGCTCTACGTGGTGGACGACGACGGGGTGAACTTCGGCGGGCCGCGTTCGTTCGCGCATCTGCTCAAGGTGGAGGGGCGGCCGCCGGCGCAGCAGGCCCGCGTCGTGAGCCGGTTTCCGGGCCTCCAGCGTTACTCCATGCGCCGGCATCTGTATGTGAACGGCGCGCTGGCCGTGGGGTCGAGGCTTTACGTCGCCGCCTACGAATACGACAGCCACGATCCCGCCCGCGACGAACGCCGTTTGAATGGCAACGACGTCCTCGCGACCAAGGGCGACGATTTCTTCGTCCTCGATGCCATCAGCCATCACGGCGGCGTGGCGTCGCTGATGTATTCCGACGACGCGGGGGCGAACTGGACGAACTATCCGGTGGCGAACGCGCCGTTGTTTCTCGGGCCGCGTTTTGCCGGACTGGCCTTCGTCGGGTTCGGCCCGGGTCACACCGGAGTCCCTGAATTTCTCGATGGCTTCGTGTATGCGATCAGCAACGACGAGAGCTGGGAAAGCGGCAGCCACGTCTTCCTCGCGCGCGTCCCGAAGGACCGGGTGCTGGACCGCGCCGCGTGGCGGTTCTACGGCGGGCGTTCCGCCACGAACGGGGCGGCGTGGATTCCCGAGGAGGCGTATGCCCGGCCCATCCTCACCGACCACGGCCACGTCGGGCATCCGACCATGACGTATGTGCCGGGGTTGAAACGGTTCCTCCTCGCCTTCGGCAGCGACGCGGTCCCCAAGAGTTACGCCCACGATCCGAAGCGCGCCTGGGCGACCTGGCATCGGCGGCGCGAACTGCAAATCTACGAAGGGCCCACACCGTGGGGGCCGTGGGCGTTGGTCCATTACGATCCCGCCTGGGAAGGCCACCACATCGCGTATCTGCCGCAGCTTCCGCCCTGCTGGTTTTCCCCGGATGGCAAGGAGGGCGTCATGATGTTCAGCGGCGACTACCGGATGTGGGGCGTGCCCGAGCCACCCGGCCACGAGTCGTGGTATGCGCAGATGACCCGGCCCTTCCGGCTGGTTCTCAAGACACCGCCGGGAAAATAGAAATCAAATTCAGCCATACGACCCAACCATGAATCCATCAAACCACCCGGCCAGCCGATGGCTGTTCAAGTCGCTCGCTCTTGCGTTCTGTTTTACCAGCATCGCCGCCGAGACAACCCCCTATCCGCCGACGACGTTCCCCGACCCCAGCGGCTGGGGCAAAAACATCCAGCGCACGATGCGGCTGCTGGCCACGAGCACGGCGGAGAAGCGCAACACGGTGCGCATCCTGTTCTACGGTCAGTCCATCACCGAGCAGAAGTGGGCGAAGCTGGTGGAGGAAGATGTCCGACGGCGGTTTCCGCACGCGGACCTCGTCATCGAGAATCGCGCGCTCGGCGGGTTTGCGTCGCAGATGCTGGCGAAGACGGCGGAGACCGATCTCTATCCGTTCCAGCCCGACCTGCTCATCTTCCACGTCTATGGCGCGCACGACAAATACGAGGACATCATCCGTCGCACGCGCGAGCGCACCACGGCGGAGATTTTGATGCAGAACGATCATGTCACGAAGCCGACGGACCTCACCGAGGAGACCGACGCGGCGAAGCTGCCGCCCGCAGGCAAGCACTGGGATGCCTTCATGAACCACAACCACCTGCCGTCGGTGGCGAAGAGGTATGGCGCGGAATTGTGCGATCAGCGCGCGTTGTGGAAGGCGTATCTCACGGAGAACAAGCTGGAGCCGAAGGCGCTGCTGCGCGACAGCGTGCATCTCAATGCGCACGGCGAATGGTTCATGGCCGAGTGCGTGAAGGCGTATCTGCGCTACGACCCGAAGCTCGGAGCGTCGGCGGCTGAGGGTTGGGTGAAGACCTACGAAGTCGGGAAGGATGTGAAGTGGGCCGATGGCAGGCTGCGTCTGGAGTTCGAAGGTTCGCGCGTCGAGGTGATCGCCAAGTCCGACAAAGGCGCGCCTGGCACCGTGCGCATCGACGGCCGTAAGCCGTCGGAGTTCGCGGAGCTTCACGGCTTCACGCGCGCTGTGACGAAACCCGAGGGCAAGTGGCTGGTGAAGTGGCCCGTGATCGCGCCCGTCGGTTCGCAGAAACCATTGCTGGTCGAAGACTGGTCGCTCGCGGTCACGAAGGACGCGACGAGCGACAAGCTGTTCAACTTCACGCTCACCGGCTCCAAGACCGGCGCGGACGGCGAAGGTCGGAGCGACGCGCGCTTCGTTTCCAGGTCCGGCCGGGTGGTCATTGAGACGAATGATTGGAACGTCGCCTACGCCACAAGTCTCGCAGGCATCAAACCCGTGCCGGAGCAGTTCGACGTGAAGTGGCGCGTCGAACCGCGCTTCGTGGATGAGTTCGTTTCGCCCGGCGTGAAGGATCCGGCCATCGAGACCGCGGTCACGCTCGCGCAGGGTCTGCCGAACACGAAGCACACGCTGGAGATCTCCGGTGGCGACGCAACGCCCATCGCGGCGATTCGCGTCCATCGCCCGGCGCTCGGATTCAACAAACGATGACACGATGAAGATCCAGACCCTGCTTGCGGTTCCCTTCTCCGTTGCCTCCACCTGGGCGACTGAAACCGGCGTCCAGACAGTGTCCGGTGGGGCAGCAGGTGAAAACTGCGGCGAGGCGATCAGCGCGCTGCGGATGGTGGCGGAGCCGCATAGCGAAGCTGCTGCCTCAACCCCTTGACGTGTGAATGCCTCGCCGGACGTCCCGAATATTCTCAACCGATCCCTCCCCATGAATCGCGGCATTCAGCACAGAGTTTTGAGGGACACAGAGACGAAAAGCTTCCGGGACCTACGTGTCCTTCAAAACTCTGTGCTGGAACATGGGTCTCCCAATCTCAATGACCCATCCCGCCACCGGCCTTCGGCTTCGCCGCTTCCGTGTGCTCTGTGTCTTCCGTGGTTCCTCCTTCTGTTCCTTTCAGCGGTGGCTTCCGCCGCCGATTTCCGCATTGGCTTTGCCTCCGCCGACATCACGCCGCCCGTCGGCTGGCGGCGCGCGGGCAATTACACCGAACTCATCAGCACGGGCGTCAACGATCCGCTGATGACCAAGGCGATGGTCGTGCAGGAAGGCACGACGACGTTCGCTTTCATTGGTAACGATCTCTGTTCCGTTCCGCGCGATCTGACGGACCTCGCCCGCATCCGCGCCAACCAGCTTACCGGGATACCCGTCGCCAACATCGTCATCACCGCCACGCACACGCACGGCGGGCCGGAGTATCTGGGACCGTTGCGCCAATTCCTCCACCAGCGCGCGCTGAAGGCGAACAACGGCATCGACCCGCACGAACCGGTCGATTACCGCCGACAACTCGTCGAGCGGTGGGCGGACGTCATCTCCGCCGCCTGGTCGAACCGCCAGCCGGCCTCGCTCGAAGTCGTCATCCCGCAACTCGAAGGCGTGGCCTTCAATCGGCGCCACTGGATGAAGGACGGCTCCACCGGCTGGATCCCGCGCAAGGGCGACACCAACATCTTTCGCCCGGCCGGACCGGTGGACACCGACTTTCCGTTCCTCCTCGCGCGGCGCGCCGGCTCCACGGAAGGACTCGGCTCGCTCGCCGTCTTCGCCATGCACACGGCGGTGTACGGCGGCCCGGCGTTCGGCGCGGATTTCCCCGGTCACTTGCAGACGAACCTCACAGCGGCGTTTGGCCCCAAGTTCGTCTCCATCTTCGGCGAAGGTTGCGCCGGCGACGTGAATCATCTGAACCCGTTCAATCCCGATCCGCAGCACTGGACGAACGTGTCGCCCGCCATCGGCCGCGCGATGGCGCAGGTGGCGATGACGAATCTGCCTTGGAGCAGCGCGGTGAAGCCCGGCTCGCTTGCCGTGCGTTCGACAACGATCCGCTCGCCGGTCACGCCCATCAGCGGCGCCGAGTATGCCGCCGCTAGGAAGTTGATGGAGACGCTCGACGGCAACGGCGCGTCTTTCCTTACCCTCGTCGATGCGTGGCGGAAGATTTTCCGACGCCAGTTCTGGGAACAGCACGGCGGCCGGTTGCCGCAGGAGATCCAAGCCGTGCGCTTCGATGCCGACACCGCGCTCGTCACGCTGCCGCACGAGGTCTTCACCGAGCTCGGCATCGCCATCAAAGCCGCGTCGCCGTTCCGCCGCACGATGGTCGTCTCGCTCGCCAACGATCTCGATTTCTATATCCCAACCCGCCGAGCGTTCGAGGAGGGCAACTATGAACCGACCACCTGCCCGCTGGAACCCGGTTGCGGCGAACGCCTCGTCGCGGCTTCCGTGAGACTGCTGAACGAACTCAAGCCATGAAGGACGTCTTGATCGCGACCGGCTTCCTGGCCGCTGTCGCCTGCAAGCCGGCCACGATTGCCCGTCCAAGGTCGGCGAGGACCGCGGTCACCTCGGGGGATCGGCGCTGAGTGCCGTTTCCCGGCTGCTCCCCCGCAGCCGCCCTCCTCTCAGCGTCGGCGGGGGCGGGAAGACCAGGGCCTTGGAGCGCTCCTGTCGGGTTGATGGGTACCGGTAGCGGTCCCAGCCGGGTGTACGGTGGCGGGTGGTCCCGGTCGGCGCGCGATGACCGCCCAGATGGCCCGCACAGTTCGCGGCCGCCCGGATCGCGGTTGAATCCGCACCGGTGTTCTCGTAGTCCTTGGGCACCATGCTCCGACCGCGGAAACGCTACACCGTCCACGACCTCCGCCAGCTCAAAGGCAAGCGCTGCCTCACGCATATCCACGTCAAGTCGCCCGAAGAGGCCGCCGCGGCGGAACAAGCGGGCGTGGACCTGATGAGCTGCAGCTTCGATTCGCCCGAGGCGCAGGCGCGGTTGCCCCTGCTGGTCGCGGCGGCGCCGACCAGCTTCCTGTCCGCGGCCACGCCGCACGGTCTGGCCTCGCCGGAGGAAGCCATCCGCGTCGCGTTCCGCGCGTTGGAGGCCGGGGCCAGCTCGGTCTACTGCTCCGCGAGCCCGTCGATCATCGAGGCGATGGCGCGGGAAGGTGTCCCGGTGGTCGGACATCTCGGGCTGGTGCCCCGGCACATCACCTGGACCGGTTACCGGGCCATCGGCAAGACGGTCGAGGAAGCCCGCGAACTCCATCGC
>JANNAJ010000607.1:0-5356 GCA_031384285.1 Verrucomicrobiota bacterium | reverse complement strand
AGAAGAGCCTCGCGGGCTATCCCGGTGTGACGGTCGAGGTCTATTCCAACGGCTGGCCGACCAAGGTCGAGGGCACCAACCGCGTCGACGACAACTCGGTCTTCGAGGGCGCGGCCGCGGTGGTGGTCTACGCGGACGGCGGCGGCGGGCATCCGGCCATCAAGCCCGACCGCCTGAAGCTGATCGACGGGCTGGCCGCGAAAGGCGTCGGCCTCGGCTTCGCGCATTACGGGGTGGAGGTCCCGGCCGGGGAGCCCGGTGCGGCGATGCAGCGATGGATCGGCGGGCATTACGAGCACCAGTTCTCGGTGAACCCGATGTGGTCCCCGACCTACGAGAAATTCCCGGTGCATCCCATCACGCGGGGCGTGAAGCCGTTCAGCGACCGCGACGAATGGTACTTCAACATGCGCTGGGTGCCCGATGAGGCCGCCCAGAAGCGCATCACGCCCATCCTCGTGGCCACCCCGAGCGACGCCGTGCGCAAAGGCCCGTATGTGTATCCGCCGGGGCCCTACCCGCACATCGTCGCTGCGAGCGGCCGCCAAGAGACCATGATGTGGGCCTTCGAGCGGACGGACGGCGGACGCGGCTTCGGCTTCACCGGCGGCCATACCCATGCGCATTGGGGTGTCGCCAGCCAACGCAAGGCGCTGCTCAACGCGCTCCTCTGGATCGCCAAGGTCGAGGTCCCGGCCGGCGGCGTGGAATCCGCCGTCACCGAGGACGACCTCAAGCAGGACCTGGATCCGAAGGGCAAGCGTTGATCGCCTAGGCCCATGGCTGGACCCTCACCGGCCGGCCGGCCGCCGGACGATTTCGGCGCGCCCGCCATCCTCGCCCGGATCCGCGGCAGCCTCCGCGAGGGTGCCGCCAACGGTGCGCGAGAGCTGACCTTCGGCGCGTTCGGCACCGGTTGCCGGATCGCTTTCGTCGCCCCGCCGCCGGTGGCCGCGGCATTCCAGACCGCGGTGCTGGCGTGGGTCGCCGCGTTCGAGGCGAAGTGGTCGCGCTTCTGGGACGCCTCGCTGGTCAGCCGCATCAACGCCGCCGCCGGCAAGGAACCGGTCGCGCTCGACCCCGACGCCGACCGCATCTTCGCGCTCTGCCACGAGCTGCACTTCCTCACCCGCGGCGTCTTCGATCCGACCGCGCTGCCGCTGCTGAAGCTCTGGGATTGGCGGCGACAGCGGACCGCTCTGCCCACCGATGCGGAGATCGCCGAGGCGAAGGCGCTGGTCGGTTGGCGCGGGGTGCAACGCGCGCCGGGCAAGATCTTCCTGCCCCGCGCCGACATGGGCATCGACCTCGGCGGCATGGGCAAGGAATACGCCGTCGACCAGGTCGCGATGCTCGCCCGCGCCCACGGTTGCACCAGCGCGCTGGTGGACTTCGGCGCGGATATCAGGGCGTTCGGACCGCCGCCCGACGGACGCGCGGCATGGCACATCGGCCTCGAGGATCCCCGGAGACCCGGGGCGTGCTGGACCGGCCTCGCCGTGCTCGATGCCGCGGTGGCGACCTCCGGTGATTACGTGAGGAAGTTCGATGCGGGCGGGACCCGTTACGGCCACATCATCGACATCCGGACCGGCCGCCCCGTGTCCAACGGCGTCCTCTCGGTGAGCGTGCTCGCGCCCTCCTGCACCCAGGCCGGGATGCTCACGACCTCCATCTTCACGCTCGGCGCCGAGGAAGGCCGCAAGCTTCTCGACACCACGATGGGCGTGGAAGGCGCCATCGTGACGGAGACGCAGACGCTCATGAGCCGCCGGTTCCATTCCTATGCGACGGCTTGAACCCGGGTCCGCCCATCCCGGTGGCGCGACCGGTCCGCTCTGCACGGGGCTCGGGACCTGCTAGGGTCCTTCAGGTCTCCATGAAGTGGTCCCGTCCATCCGCCCTTCTCCTCTCCGCGTTGCTCCATCTCGCGCCGTTGTGCCGCGGCCTCGCGCCCGAAGCGGCGTCGCTGGCGTCGCCATGGACCATCGTGATGCGGTGGATCGTGGGCTCGATCGCGGTGTCCGGTGCGTTCCATGCGGTGTCCGGAGCGACCGGCCTCACTGTCACGCAAGGCACGGGCCCGAGCGTCAACCCGAAGGGGACGAACGGTCTGGTCCTCTCCGGTTATCGGGTGCAGGTCACCAGCGCGGACTACGGGACGGCCAAAGCGTATGTCTTCTCCGGCTTGCCGGCGGGTTTGAAAGGCAGCCTCCAAGGGGTCGTCACCGGCACGCCGACCGAGACGGGAGTCTTCACGGTCCGGGTCACCGGCTACGAGAAGAGCCCCCCCAGCGGATACAACTTCACCGCCGATGTCAGCCTGCCCATCGCCGACCAGAACCCCGTGATCGTGCGTCCGCCCGCGGGCCGGACGGTCGCGACGGGATCGCCCGTCACGTTCGACGTCGCGGCCGAAGGCACGAGCCTGAAGTACCGCTGGCTGAAGGACGATATCGAGCTGGCGAAGGCGACCAACGACACCTACACGGTGACGTCCACAACATCGGCCTCCGCGGGCAGCTACAAAGTCCGCGTGTCGAACGCCGCCGGGGTGGTCATCAGCGCGCCTGCGGTGCTCATCGTGACGGCTGCAGGTCCGACCCTCCTCGTCCCGCCGACGTCCAAGACCGTGCATGAAGGCGAACCCACCTCGTTCCAAGTGACCGCCGAAGGCCCTGCGCCGCTCACCTACCAATGGAGCAAGGACGGGATGCCACTACCCGGCGCCATGGCCGCGACGCTTCCATTGGCGAAGGTCTCGGCCTCCGACGCAGGCGATTATTCGGTGGCGGTGACCGGCCCTTCCGGCACCACCACGACCAGCCCTGTGAAGCTGACCGTCGCCCCGCCGCTGGCCATCACGCTCGTCTCGCTGACTGATGCGCAAACGACCCTGTCCTTTGGAAGCATCGCCGGCCGGAACTACGTCGTGGAATCGACCGATACTTTGGGAACCGGCTCGTGGCCTGCAGTCCGAGCTGTGATAGCCGCTGGGCCTACGACGCTCTTCAACGAAGTGCGGGGCTCCTCGCCGTTCCGATATTGGCGGGTCCGCACCGAAGCTGCCCCGCCTTAGACAGTACATTTTCTATCCGCTCACATCCAACAATGGATGAGGCGAACGAAAGCCGGACGCTGAAAGAAGGCCAAGCGCGGTGCTTGGTCCTTGGCGGGCGCAGGGCGATCAACCTTTTGCTTCCGGAGATTGGTCGGATGCCGTCAAGTGTTCCTCGCGATTCTCGCAGGCGACCTCAGGACGGGTTCAGATCCCGCTGAGCAGACTATCTCACCGTCTGGATGGTCTCCATCGGGGGAGGGATGTTCGAGTACAGTTCCTCGATGAATCCGTGGGGAGGGCTGCCTAAACGCTTTGTGACCGCGGTCACACCGATTTCTCTGGCCTGTTTGAACACGTTTGTGAAAAGGGCTCTGAAAGTGAAGCGGTCGGAATCAATCAACCGGGTCCTCCTTGCCCTTTCCTCGTCGGACAGTCTCGAGTCATACCTTACGTCGTCCATCTGTTCTTCGACCTCGCCAAGATATCGGTCGAGCTGGATCCTCTGGATGTTCACTTCCCGAACCGCATTGATACAGATTGCGACGGTCGCCGGGTCTGTCGGAAGATCATATCGATCTAGAAGTGCGACGGTCGCGTTGCTCGTGGCCCCGTGGGTGCCCGGGGCGTAGGTCATTATCGTCTTCTGGGAGTCGAGGCTGCTTCCAGCTGACCCCGGCTCGACGCGGTGCCCCCGCACGGACGCCTCTTTCTTATCCGGCGACCTTGCGCCTTGGCCCCCTTCATCTGGATCGGTGTCGGTCACTTTCAGAGACGGTCTCCGCAGCCCCGTCAGGATAAGGGCGGCGATAGCGAGAATCAAAACCCCGGATGCGGCCAATTTTTTCATCTGATTGTCCCGGCTATTGTCGTGTGATGTTTCCGCCATTGGCCCAATAGTTGACATGCGGGTACTCCCATACGATCGATCCGTTCCGAGGGACGCCGTAAGACGATGTCTTCTTGACACCTTCGGCGACCACACCGTTCATGCAGTTGTCGGAGTGTTTATCCGTGATAAAGTTCATGGTCACGGTAACATTGTCCGGAGGCGTGTAGAATGGATTCGGTGTCGGCGAGACCACGGTATGGGTCAAAATCATGCTCCATTGTGAAGTCTGGGTCTTCCTGAACGACACGGGGGAACCGATTTCGCAGAGCGTGCTGGCGCGGGTCAACGGCATCCCGGTCGGAGGGCCGATCTCGAACGGATCGTTGTCGGAGCGCTCGACTACTCCGTCATCGGTCACGATTGTCGAGTACCGATATGATTGATCGAGTGCACGGAAGACATAAATCCGTGTCCTCGTGATCCTGTCTGAGATCAAGTACTCACTGATCTCGGTGAACGTATAGCTCTTGAGCAGGCCTGTTATGGTCGACGTCTCGGCACCGAACCATCCGGTGGAGATCTGGCTGGACATCTGGAAGATCAATCCGATGCCGGCGAGCCACAAGTTCGCAGAACCGATCTCTCCGGCCCCGAGGCATCGAGGGAGGCACAACGATGCGACGGACACGATCACAGCGATCCGGTGGCGACGCCATGCTTTCAGGGCGGTGATTTTTTTCGCGGTTTTCATAGATTTTCTATCAGTTGCGGCGTTTATCCGATGTTGGAAACCCTTGGTTGTGTTTGCACGACGATGATCGCGATCTTGGATGTTTATGGTAAGGTTTTGCCTGATTGTCAATCAGGTTTCGCTAAAGCGTCACACCGCTGCACAGGCCAGGGCTCAGTCTTGGACCACTGTGTTCCACCATGGATCCATCTTGGGCCATGCTGCGGGAGGTTTGGATTTGAGCTGGGATGTGGTCCTGTCGTGTCGGGACCGCCGGAGCCCGCTGCCGCTCCTCAAATTGACTGGCGCCACCGATGACGCCGCCGGCTCTGCGCCCGTGGGACGTGTCCCCGTCCCGCGGGCGCTCATTTCGTCGGGCTGCTTTGCAGGGGTGGTATCCTTTCCCTCGACGACAGCTCCTTTGCGGTCTCGTGCCTCGCTGTGCCGCGACTGCTCGCACAGAACAAACTCGGGTTCTGCCGGGAGCTGTTGGAGGGTGGAGTGCCCGGTGGTTTCTTGGCAGCATCTTGTGCCTTGCCGCCCCTTAGCCCTATCGCTCTGGTTAGTCCCTCCTTCGCGCCTCTCGTCTTCACCCCTGATGAAACACCTTTCCACGCTCCGGAGCCTCTATCTCGGCGCTTTGCTGGTCCTGACGGAGGCGTCACCGGTCGCCCGTGCGCAGGTCGTGCCCGAGTTCGTCTCGGTCCAGCCCGGCACCAACGGCGAGGTCGCGCTC
>JANNAJ010000561.1:0-11539 GCA_031384285.1 Verrucomicrobiota bacterium | reverse complement strand
GCTGGCTGGTCTGCCGGCTCGGCCTCGGGCACGGCTATTGGCGGCATGCCGGCACCGCGCTGGAGCTGGCGCCGGGCGACCTCTTGGTCACGCCGCCGCGGACGGAAGGCACGCTCCTGGCCAGCCGCCTCGGCGAAGTGGTGCTCTCGTGGGCCGTGGTGCGGCCGGAGAACCTGCCCGGACTCTTCACCTTCGCCGAACAGCAGGCGCTCGACGTCGCAGCGAGGTCCGCCGCACCGAGACGGCATGCCGCGGATCATCCATCGGCCCTCGAAGCCGGCGCGATCTTCGCCGACACAGCATCGTCCGCGGTGCTCCGGCGCTGCCGGTTGTTGTCGCTGTTGGCAGAGATCCTGGCCGCCGAGCTATCGCGTCCTGTCGCTTCGGTGCCCGCGCCGACCGATGCCCGGGCGCGCTTGCAAGGATGGCTCGCACAGTTCCCCGAGGCCGAGCTGGTGGAGCGCTCGGTCGAGGAGTTCGCCCGCGAGCTCGGCTGCAGCGCGCGTCATCTCAGCCGGCTCTTCCACGACATGGTCGGGACCTCCTTCCGGGAGAAGCAGACCGAGCTGCGGCTGCTCAAGGCGCGCGAGCTGCTCGCCGGGAGCGATGCCAAGGTGATCCACGTCGCGCTCGAGAGCGGCTACCGGCATCTCGGGCTGTTCAACGCGCTCTTCAAGCGGCGCTTCGGCATGACGCCGACGAACTGGCGCCGCCAGAACGAGCCGGCATCCGGACCTCGCCGGCGTCCCGCCCCGGTCGCACGCACGCTGTCCGCGGCCGTGGCGCTCTTGGCATTGCTCAGCATCGGAGCGCAGGCGCTCGCGGCGGACGTTCCTGCGTCCCCTGCCCCGACCGCTCCGGGCGCTGCTTCCGCTTCCAAGACGAACGCCCCCGCCGGACCGACCTTCGCCATCCGCCGCTTCGACCTCCAAGGGAACACGCTGCTGCCCGCCGAGGTGGTCGACACCATCGTCGCCGATTTCCTCGTCGAGAAAGCGGATTTCGACACCATCCGCGCCGCGCTCTCCGCATTGCAGCTGGCCTATCGCGGCCGCGGTTTCGCGACCGTCTCGCTGAGCCTGCCGCCGCAGAAGCTGACCGACGGCGTGGTGACGGTGAAGGTCACCGAGGGCCGGTTGGTGGAGATCAACGTGACGGGGAACCGCTGGTTCAGCGCCGAGAACGTGCGCCGCTCGCTGCCCGGGCTGACGACGAACGTCTTCCTCAACAGCAAGCTGTTCCAGGCCGAGCTCGACATCGCGAACGGGAACCGCGACCGCCAGATCTATCCGCAGATCCAGCCCGGGCCAGAGCCCGGCACCTCGGCGCTGTTGCTGAAGGTGAAGGACCAGTTCCCGCTGCACGGCCGCTTCGAGCTGAACAACCAGGCGACGCCCGGCACGCCGGAGCTCCGCGGCAGCGCATCGGCGCAGTACAACAACCTCTGGCAGCGCGAGCACTCCTTCGGCCTGCAGTACGGGTTCGCGATGCAGCAGTTCAAGGAGGCCGACACCGGCTGGAACATCTTCGACCGACCGGCCATCGCGAACTACAGCGCCTTCTACCGGATGCCCGTGTCCGCGCCGAAGTCGCTGCCCGCGCTGGTCGAGGCGGAACCGCAGCGCTTCGGCTACGACGAGACCTCTCGCCAGTTCCGCCTGCCGCCCGCGTCCGGCCGCAGCGAGCTGAACTTCTTCGCCAGCCGTTCCACCACCGACACCGGCGTGAAGACCACGCCGCTCTCGCTGCTCAACCCCGATCCCGTCACCGGCAAGGCCCCGGACATCGCGCTGTACAAAGGGGAATCCGGCCAGGACCTCTCGACGACCGAGAGCACCGGCTTCCGCTGGACCCAGCCGCTCGCGGACCTCAAGGGCATCCGCTCCACCTTGTCGCTCGGGGCCGACCTCAAGAACTACCACCTGAGCAGCCACAACACGAACAACTTCACGGTCGAGTCCACCTATGTGAACCCGTCGACCGGCGAGCTGATCCACAACGTGAACGCCTCGGCCGCGCCGCAGCCCACGCGGTCCCGACGCGTGACCTATCTTCCGCTGGCCGCGCGCTGGGACGCCTCGCGTCCCGACAAGACGGGCAGCACCTCCTTCGGTGCCGGCGCGAACGTGAACTTCGCCGGCGGCCCGTTCTCCGATCGCGGCGAGTTCTCGGACGCCTCGGGCAACGCCAAGACCTCCGGCACCTACGTGACCGCGCAGGCCAGCGCGAGCCGCGACCAGCGCATCCACGAGGACTGGACCGTGCTGCTCCGCGCCGACGGCCAGTGGGCCAACGAACCGCTCATCAGCAACGAGCAGTTCGGCGTCGGCGGCACCGCGGGTGTCCGCGGCTACCAGGAAGGCGAGCGCTACGGCGACACCGGATGGCGGCTCGCGCTCGAGCCCCGCACGCCGTGGGTGGACATCGGCATGGTGGACGGCTCGATGCCGATGCGGATCCGCGCGTCGGTCTTCATGGACTACGGCCAGAGCTATTCGTTGAGCGCGGCGAAGGGCGCCGAGAGCGTCGTGCAGCTCTGGGGCGCGGGGTTCGGTTTCAACGGCGCGATCGGCACCACGTTCGATTTCCGCATCGGTGTCGCGTGGGCGCTGCATTCCACGCCGCTCAGCCGGCCGGGCGACATGCAGATCTACTTCGGCGTCGGCGCGCAGTTCTGACCGCGACCAGAACGTCACGATCACCCTCTTCCATCCCGCTTCCCACCCGATAGAACCGATGCCCGCGATGCCCACACCGAACACTGATCCCCGCCCGAACGCCGCGGCCATGATGCCGTGGATGCTCGGTTGCGGCGGCCTCGTGTCGTTGCTCTGCGCTCCGGTCGCATGGGCCAACCCGCAGGGCCTCGTCGTCGTGGCCGGCTCCGCCACCGCGGTCGCGGCCGGACCGACGCTGACGCTCACGGTATCGGACCGGGCGGTGCTGAACTGGCAGTCCTTCAACCTGGCTCCGGGCGAGACCACGCGCTTCCAGCAGCCGAACGCGGCGTCGGTCGTCTGGAACCAGGTTCTCGACGCGAACCCGTCGCGCCTGTTCGGCAACATCCAGGCCAACGGCATCGTCGTGCTCGCGAACCGGGCGGGCTTCTGGTTCGGGCCGGATTCCGTGGTCAAGGCGGCGAGCTTCGTCGCCACCACCGCCGGCGGACCGCCCGCGGATCTCGCGAGCGGCGGTTCTTGGAACATCAGCTACGCGCCGCCGCTCGCGAGCATCATCAACTACGGGCACATCGAGGCCGCGAAGGGCGGCTCCGTCTTCCTCGTCGCCGAGAAGGTCGTCAACCAGGGCGTGCTCATGGCGCCGGACGGCAACATCGGCCTCTATGCCGGCAAAGAGGTGCTCGTCTCCGATCGCCCGGACGGCCGCGGCCTCAGCGCCAAGGTCTCGCTCCCCGGCGGCAGCGTGGACAACTTCGGCAAGCTGGTCGCCGATGCGGGCAGCATCGCGATCCATGCCCAGGTCGTGAACCAGTCGGGCATCGTGCAGGCCGATTCGGTGCGCGAACGGAACGGGGTGATCGAGCTCGTCGCCAGCGACCTCGTGACGCTAGGCGCCGGCTCGCAGACGTCGGCGCGCGGCGATTCTTCCACCGCCAGCCCGGGCGGCTCGGTCACCATCCAGTCCGGCCGCGCCTACCGCGACGACCCGACCGCGAAGGTCAGCGTCGCCGGCGGTCGTGGCGGCGGTGACGGCGGCTTCATCGAGGTCTCGGCGGACGATCTTCCCGGTGTCCGCGCCGAAGTGGATGGTTCGGCCGTCGCGGGCTCGGTCGCGGGACGCCTGCTCATCGATCCCGACACCATCGTGATCGAGGCCGCGGGCACGGGCTCCGGCGGCACCGGCGTCATCAAACCTGGCGACGTGCCGAACCAGCTCCGGATCAGCCCGTCGGCTTTCGAGAACTTCTCCCAGATCACGCTCCAGGCGCGCAGCACGATCGACGTGAACACGCTGTGGAACCTCGCCGACACCACGGCGTCCGGCGCCAAGCTCACGCTGGAAGCCGGCAAGGACCTCCGCTTCGGCCAATCGGGCGGGATCATCGCCGGACAGGGCTGGAGCGTGGACCTCACCGCGGGCAAAGACTTCACGAGCGGCCGGGTCGTCCCCGGCACCGGATCGGTGCTGCTCAACGGCGGCAGCTCGATCACGGGCGCCGACGGATCGGTCAAGATCACGGCGGGCAAAGACGTCACGGTCCAGCGCGGGTTCATCCACACGACCGGCGGCGGCGACATCAGCGTCGCGGCGGCCGGTGGATCGATCAACACCGGCACCCGCGTCGACGGCTTCGTCTTCCGTTCGACCGGCGCCGGCTACGAGGTCGCGCCGGGGTTGGGCGGCATCAGTACCGCGGCCGGCGGCGACGTCTCGCTGACCGCGGGCAAGGACGTGGTCAGCCTCCTGCCCACGCAGGTCGGCACGCACAGCGACGGCGGCAGCGGGGCGTTCGGCGCCGAACCCGGCGACGTGACCATGACCGCCGGCGGCAGCGTCTACGGCCACTTCGTCGTGCGGAACGGCACGGGGAAGATCACCGCGGTGAACGCCGCCGGCGAGGCGAACCGCCAGCTCGCGCTCAGCCTGGTGAAGGGCTCGTGGGACGTCGCGGCGACCGACATCGCGCTCCAGGAGGTGCGGAACCCGAACGGCATCTTCAACCGCGCCGGCCGGCCGAGCGATGCGACCTTCCACCGTTTCGATTACGACGCCGCCGCGTCGGTGACGCTGACCGCGACCGACGGTGTGCAGCTGCTCGGAGGCGCCTTGCCGCGCAACCCGAACGAGGCGGGCGTGCCGGTGCTCTATCCGCCGACGTTGGACATCACCGCGGGCGCCGGCGGCGTGCTGCTCGGCAACAACCTCACGCTCTTCCCGTCGCCGCTCGGCCAGTTGTCCGTCACGACGACCGCCGGCGGCGACCTGCGCAGCCGCGACGAGGGCAAGACCTACGAGCTCGTGATGTCGGACAGCGCGGCCACGCAGTTCACGTTCGCGAACGGACAGTTCGGCCGCGACGACCACGCGCCGGTGCCGGTCCATCAGGACGATTCGCGGCCCGCGCGGCTCGACATCGCGGGCGACCTGCGCGACCTGCTCGTGGCGGTGCCCAAGCGCGCCGAGATCCGCGTCGGCGGCGACGTCGTCAACGCCAGCTTCGTCGGGCAGAACCTCCGCGCCTCGGACGAGACGCGCATCGAGGTCGCCGGCGATATCCGCAACCGCAGCGACTACACCTTCGTGCCGTTCCCGGAGGGCTTCCCCGTGCCGGACTTCGCCCTGCTCGACATCGCCGAACCGAAGGTCTCCGGCACGTTCATCTTCGACGCGAAGAACCGGCAGCTCGGGTTCCGCGGACGGTTGACCGACGACACGCGCGACGCGTTGCTCGCGTTCCATGTGCTCGTGTTCGATCCGCCGCTCGATCCGCTCGGCGTCCGCGTGGTCGACCTCGACGGCATCCAGCTCACCGCGCCCTATCAATTGCTACCGGCCGCGGTGATCAACGCGCTCTACGACGCGAGCAAGGACGTGCCGCAACGCCAGCCCGAAGGCTACCAGATCGCCGGCCCGGGCAAGCTCGTCGTCCGTGCCCACGACCTCGACCTCGGCGCGACCGCGGGCATCATCTCCTCCGGCGCCCAGTCCAACCCCGCGCTGGCCAAGGCGGGAAGCAAGGGCGCGGACATCGACATCCAGCTCGGCGGCGACCTGTCGATGACCTCCTCGGCGATCGTCTCCAAAGCGGGCGGCGACATCCGGGTCGTGTCCGGCGGACAGATCGAGGTCGGTTCCGAGATCATCCTTCCCACCTCCGATCTGGCGCGCGGCATCTACACCTCGGCCGGCAGCTCGGTCACCGTCGTGGCCAAGAAGGACATCCTGCTCAACGGCTCGCGCATCGCCGCCTACGACGGCGGGGCGATCACCGTGCGTTCGCTGGAAGGCAGCGTGGATGCCGGCAGCGGCGGCCTCAGCCTCCAGAGCGTCGAGCAGGTGCGGGTGACGCCCGACGGAAGGGTGGAAGTGCTGAGCGACTACATCCCGGGCAGCGGCATCCTCGCGACGACCTTCTCCTACGGCTCGACCCAGGTGGGCGACATCACCATCGACACGCCGCGCGGGGACATCCTCGCCCGCGCCGGCGGCGTGGTGCAGGCGGCCTTCAACCGCACCTCGACCGCGGCCTCCTCGGTGAAGCTCACCGCCGGCACGCGCAAGACCGACAGCGATCCGGGCTTCGAGGGCAAGATCGACGCCAGCCGCTCCGGCGTGATCGGCGGCAACGTCAGCCTCGACGCGACCGGGCCGGTGATCGGCGTTATCTTCGCCTCCGGCAACATCAACATCGACACGCCCCAGAGCGTGAACGTGACCGCTCTCGCGCAGGGCACGGCCACCGTGACCGCCGGCGGCAGCATCTCGGGCACGGTCGCAGGCATCGGTGCCGTCAACGCCAGCGGCGGCTCGATCGACGCCGCCCTGCTCTCGCAGAACGTCACCGCCGCCGGAGGCACCTCGGGGCAGGTCGGCTTCGCGACCGCCAACGCCGCGGGCGCGACCTCCACCGCCGCGGCGGCCGCCACCTCCGACGCCAAGCCTGCCGCCGTCGCCGAGGCGAAGGACGAGGACGACAAACGCCGCGCCGCGCCCAAGCCCGTCCTCGCCCGCACCATCGGACGCGTCACCGTGATCCTTCCCGGCACATCGAAAGCGAACTGATCCCCGAGCCCTTCCGAATCCCGCAACCCACTTTTCCCCGCCATGCCCTACATCCTCGCCAACGCCATCAGCTTCTCGTTCAAACAGGTCAGCACCGAAGGCGCGATCACCATGGTCATGCTGGCCGTGGTCTCGCTCTTCAGCTGGTCGGTCATCATCAACAAGTTCTTCCAGCTGCACAAAGCGCGGAAGATGAGCGCCAAGTTCTTCGCCGCCTGGCGCGAGACCAAGGACCCGCTGGAACTGGCGCGCGGCGGACATGAGTTCGACGGTGCCCCGGCCTACGAGATCTACGTCGCCGGCGCGCAGGAGCTCGCCTACCATCTGAAGAACAACCCCATCGAGGTCGGCACCCGGCCCAAAGGCCGCGGCAAGGCGGCCGACCTGGGCCAGACCGACGTGCTCGCCCGGTCTTCCTCCACCAAGATCAGCCACGGTTCTTTCGATCTCGTGAAAGCCGTGCTCGAGCGCACCGCGAGCGCCGAGGCGATGGGCCTGGAGAAGGGCATGATCGTGCTGAGCACCGCGGTCGCGGGCGGGCCGTTCATCGGTCTGCTCGGCACCGTCTTCGGCGTGATGGAGACCTTCGCCGGCATCGCGATCAAGCAGGCCGCGAGCATCACCGCCATGGCGCCCGGCGTCGCCGGCGCGCTGCTCAACACCGTCATCGGCCTCTTCGTCGCCATCCCCGCGATGTTCGCCTACAACTTCCAGGTCACCAACATCCGCGGCATCACCAACGAGCTCGACAACTTCGTCAGCGAGCTCGTCACCGCCTTCGAGCACCGCTACGTGGACAACCGCGCGCTCGCCGACGAGATCCGCGACGCCCTCTCGGACACCGCCGTCCGCTCCGACGAGGTGCTCATCGCGAAGTGACGCCCGTCGTCCCGCTGTTCCTCCCCCTCCGTCCCACGCCATGAGGAAGTGCTCACGATCCGCGCACACGACGATGACCGAGCTGAACATCACGCCGTTGCTCGACCTCGCGTTCGTGCTGCTCGTGATCTTCATCCTCACCACCACGCCCATCACCAACGACCTAGCCCTCGAGCTGCCCAAGGCCGCGCCCCGCTCCAAGGAGCCCGTGCCCAAGGTGAACTACGTGACGGTGGACGCCGGCGGCAAGATCTTCCTCAACCGCAAGGAGGTCACCCTCGACGCGCTGCGCGACGAGGTCATCCAGCTCCGCACCGACGATCCCGACCTCAACGTGACCCTGCGCGGCGACGCCAAATCCCCCTACAAGCAGATCCGCGCCGCGCTCGACACCCTCCAGCAATGCAACGTCGCCAAGGTGAAGCTCGCCACCGACGTGTTCGTCGCCAAGTGAACCCGGCCTCCTGACATGGACATCCCGCAACGCCAGCCCAAGAAGCAGTCCCGGACGAGCTTCCTCGTCTCCATCGGGCTCCACATCGTGCTCGGTCTGGCGATCTTCCTCCTCGCCGCGCGCGAGGGCATCCTCGGCAAGAAGATGAAGGAGATCACCGCCGTCATCGTGCCGAAGGAGGAGAAGAAGCCCGAGCCGCAGAAACCCAAGGACGAGCCCAAACCCGAACCCGCCAAGCAGGAGGCCAAGGTCGAGGCACCGAAAGCGCTCGTCGCCCCGCCCGCCGCTGTCAGCGCCGCGCCGCCGCCGTCCGCCGCCCCCGCCGCCGCGCCGCCGCCCGCGATCGGCGCCGATTTCGATTTCAACGACGGCGCCAAGGTCGTGCAGAGCACCTCCGACCCGAAGGAACTCTACAAACAGGCCGTCGAGTACGCCTTCCGCTCCCGCTGGACCAAGCCCGACGGCATGGATGACACCGCGTTCGTCGCCGAGGCCGAGGTCAGCGTCGCGCCCGACGGCGCGGTGACGGCGGTGGATTGGAAGCGCGGCTCCGGCGACGCCAAGTGGGACGGCACCGTCCGCACCGCGCTGGCCCAGACCAAGAACATCGGCCGCAAGCTGCCGAAAGATTTCCCCGGACGGTTCATCGTGCGTTTCGACGCGGTCGCCGACACCGAGCCCGTCCAATGACATGAGCGCACCCGCCGCCAGCTCCAACCGAGGCCGCCGCCGGCTCTCCAGATCGTCGAACGCGACGATGAACGAGCTCAACATCACGCCGTTGATGGACCTCGTGATGGTGCTGCTGGTGATCTTCATGATCACCACGCCCCAGCTCTCCAACGACCTCGACCTCAGCCTGCCCACGGGCAAGGCCCCGGCGCAGCGCCCGGCCGAGAAGCCCAAGCTCCACTACGTGGACGTGGATCCCCAGGGCGGGCTCCTGCTCAACCGCCAGCCGGTGAAGCTCGCCGAGCTGCCGAAGCTCTTCGCCGCGCTGAAGCAGGCGGAGACCGACCCCAGCGTGGTCGTGCGCGGCGCGGACGACGTGGACTACCGGCACATCGTCGGCGTGATCGACCTGCTCCAGCAGGCCGACATCACCAAGGTCGGCCTCGCCACCGGCGTCGCGAAGTGAGCCGGTATAGACGGGCCGTCAATTCACCCATCCGTCACACCGGCCCGCTTTTGTCGTAACCTCCGCAGGCCAGCGTCCTCGGATGAACCTGCGCAACGCGTTCGTCCTCGCCTCGATTGGCGCCGCTTCCCTCACCCACGCCCAGTTCACGGGTTTCGTGAACAAAGGCCTCGTCGGAGTCGGCCGGTTGCCGGCCGCTTTGTTCGACAAGGCCGGGCAAGGGACCAACGACACGCTCGGCGGGTTCTCCTCCATGGCGATCGACACCAACTCGCTGGTGTACGCCGGGGGCAAGATCTCCGGCACGATCGTGGGTCTCCCGGACCGCGGCTTCGGGGACGGCGCGACCGACTACCATCCGCGGCTGGAGATCTTCGGCTTCACGATCACGCCTTACGAGGGCACGACGCCCGTGGCGCAGGACCAGATCGTGTTCACCAACACGTCCACGCTGCTCTTCACCTACGACAACGGCGTCCACTTCACCGGCTTCGACGGAGGCAACACCAACAACCCGGTGGTGCCGCAGTCGCCGGCCGGCTCGGTGGGCGGCGGCAAGCGCTCCTTGGATGCGGAGGGCTTGGTGCTCGCGCCGGGCGGAGGCTACTGGGTGTCGGACGAATACGGTCCGGCGCTCTTCCGCTTCGACGCCGCGGGCCGGTTGGAGCAGACCATCCTGCCGCCGGATGCCCTGCTGCCCAAGGTCGGGAACTTCCCCGGCAAGCTGAACTTCAACGGCACCACGGCCCCGACCTCCGGCCGCCGCAACAACCGCGGCCTCGAAGGCTTGTCGCTCACGCCGGACGGCAAGCGGCTCGTCGCGTTCCTCCAGTCACCGACCATCCAGGACGGCGGCGCGGGCAACCTCGGCCGCAACACCCGCGTGCTCCAGTTCGACGCCGAGCCGGCTTCGCCGACCTTCGGCCAGGTCCTGGTCGAGCACGTCTACCCGCTCACCCTCAACGGCACAGCCCAGACCAACCGCCACACGCCGGTGAGCGAGGTCGTGGCCCTGAACGCCAGGACGTTCCTCGCGTTGGAGCGCGACAGCAACGGCCTGGGGGTCGGCACCAATGTCGCCCCGGTCTACAAGAGGATCGTGCTCTACTCGACGGAGGAGGCATCGAACCTCGCCGGCTCCGCCTATGATCTCGAGAAGGGCGCGCCCGGTGCGCTATCGCTGCCGGCGAGCGGTCTGCCGACCGGTATCACCGCGGTGGTGCGGCAAGATTTCGTGGACCTGCTCGACGCGGCCCAGCTCGCGAAGTTCGGCCTGAACGCCAATGCCGTCCTCGACCAGAACACGCTTTCCGAGAAGTGGGAGGCGCTCGCGCTCATCCCGCTGAAGGACGCGGCGAACCCCGATGACTTTCTGCTCCTCGTCGGCAACGACAACGATTTCAAGGCTCCGGTCGTCTTCCACAACGGCCAGGTCGTGGGCACCAACGACGTGCCCGTGGACCTGATGCTGCTCGCCTACCGGGTCACCTTGCCCGGGGTCGGCGCGCCGCGCCCGGCCAATGTGCTGCCGACGGTGGCGTTCACCTCGCCGGTGACGGACAAGTGGGCCGCCGCCGCGCCGCTGCCGCTGACGGCCGCGGTCAACGACCCCGATGGCCGTGTGGTGAAGGTCGAGTTCCGCGAAGGCGCGACCGTGCTCGGCACCGCCACCCGGTTCCCCTTCGCACTGACGCTCACCAACGTCGCCGTCGGCGCCCACAGCTATCGGGCGATCGCCACCGACAACGACGGGGTCGTGGTCGAATCCGCGGCCAAGCTCGTCGAGGTCACCGCGGCCAACGTCGCGCCGGCCATCGCGATCGTCACCCCGGCCACCGGCACGACCGCGCCGGCGCCCTACGCGATCAGGTTCACGGTCAACACCGGCGACACCGATGGCGTGGTCACCAACGTCGGTTTCTTCGCCGGCGCGACCAAGCTCGGCAGCAGCGCCAACGCCCCGTTCGGCTTCACCGTCAGCAATGCCCCGGTCGGGGCGCATGTGCTGACCGCCGTCGCGACCGACAACCTCGGCCTCTCCAGCACCAGCGCCCCGGTGACGCTCAACGTCACCAAGGCGGCCAGCGCACCGTTCCAGCTCCAGATCCTGCACGCCTCCGACTTCGAGGCCGGCATCGCCGCGCTGGACGATGCGCCGCGTTTCTCGTCCGTGCTGGCCGGGCTGAAGAGCGCCTTCCCGACGAACACCTTGGTGCTCGCCTCCGGTGACAACTACATCCCCGGCCCGTTCTTCACCGCGAGCGCCGACCCCGCCGCGCCCTACAACGGCATCAAGGGCCGCGCCGACATCATCCTCCTCAACG
>JANNAJ010000547.1:0-2270 GCA_031384285.1 Verrucomicrobiota bacterium | reverse complement strand
CGGCGTTGCTGGCGGCGCGGATCATGTGCGGTGCGTTCGGCGGGCTCTCGGGGACGCTGGTGATGGCCGTGGTGAGCGACGTCGTGCCGCCGGAGCGACGCGCGGCCGGGATGGGTGTCGTGATGGGGGCGTTCTCCTTCGCGGCCGCGCTCGGGGTCCCGTCCGGGCTATGGCTCGCCCATCGCTTCGTCTGGGAGACGCCGTTCGTCCTCCTCGCCGCGCTCTCGGCGGTGATGTGGGTGGCCATCTATATGCGGATGCCGTCGGTCCGCGGCCATCTCGACCGCGGGCAGCGGCAGGATTTCCGCGCGTTCCTCGGCCTCTTGGCCGATGCCAACGGCGGACGGGCGCTGCTGTTCATGACGACGATGGTCTTCGGTCATTTCGCGATCATCCCCTTCCTTTCGCCGTACCTCGTGGCCAACGTCGGGATCAGCGAGGAGCACGTGTCGATGGTCTTCTTGGTCGGCGGCGTGTGCAGCGTGCTCACCACCGGGCTCGTCGGACGGATCGCCGACAAGCACGGGCGGCACCGGACGTTCTATGTGCTCGCCCTCGTGGCCATCGTCGTGACGTTCCTGCTCTCGGACCTCGGCCCGGCACCGCTCTGGCAGGTGCTCTCGCTGGCCGGGTTGTTCTTCATCTTCGCCAGCGGGCGCTTCATCCCGGCCCAAGCGATCATGTCGCTCGCCGTGGCACCGGCGCACCGGGGCGCGTTCATGAGCCTGAACAGCTGTTCGCGCGACCTCGCGGCCGGGTGCAGCTCGGCCTTCGGCGGGCTCATCGTCGGCAAGACCGCGTCCGGCCAGATCCAGAACTACCATTGGCTGGGCTGGGTGGCGGTCGGCTCCGCGCTGCTCAGCATCTGGTTCGCCAGCCGCGTGCGCTCGGTCGAGACACCGTCGAAGGCCGCGGTCCCACACTGAGCTTCCCGGGCTCGGCCGGAGGTCCCGATCGGCCGCCGCGCCCCACCGGCGTCGGCTCTTTTCCAGTCGCCGGCGGCGAAGTTGGTTGCCGCGCGGCCGGGATCCGCGCTGATTTGTCCCCGCCTTGACCCACGAACCCGAGATCTCCGCCGAAAGGAAAGCCGGCTGGCATCCGAGGAACCGCTTCGGCGGAAGGTACGACTTCGCAGCGCTGGTGCGGAGGTGTCCCGACCTCGCCCGCCATGTCGTCGCCGGACCGACGGACGAGGACACCGTCGATTTCGCCGATCCCGCGGCGGTGCGGTCGCTGAACCGCGCGCTGCTCCTGCACCATCATGGGCTCGAGCATTGGGACATCCCGCCAGGATATCTCTGCCCACCGATCCCGGGCCGGGCCGAGCATCTCCACCGGATCGCGGACCTGCTGTCGGACGATGCCGCCGCGCCGGTACCGCGCGGCGCCGCGGTGTCCGTCCTCGATATCGGCACCGGAGCCAATTGCATCTACCCGATCCTCGGCGTCGCCGAGTTCGGATGGCGTTTCGTCGCGACGGACATCGATCCGGTCGCGGTCAACTGGGCCGCGGAACTGGTCGCCGCCAACCGGGTGCTGTCCGGGAAGATCGAATGCCGCCTCCAGCGCGATCCCGGGTCGGTCTTCGACGGCGTGGTCCGTCCGGGTGAACGCTTCGACCTGTCGGTGTGCAACCCGCCGTTCCACGCATCCGCGGAAGAAGCCGCGTCCGGGACGCTCCGAAAACTCCGCAACCTCGGCGGCGGCAGGCCGAAGCTGCCGGTGCTGAATTTCGGCGGACGCGGCGGCGAGCTCTGGTGCCCCGGAGGCGAACACGAGTTCATCCGGAACATGGTCGCCGAGAGCGCTCGACGGCCCGGCCTGTGCCGTTGGTTCACGACGCTCGTGTCCAAGCAGCAGAACGTCGCAACGGTCCGCAGTGCCTTGGATGCCGCCCGGATCGCAGGATCGCAGGTCATCGAGATCGGCGTCGGCCACAAGCGGAGCCGCATCGTGGCCTGGACCTTCCAGCCGGACGAGGCGCTCCGCGTCGCGGGGCGCTCCGTCGACGCCGGTCTCAGCGGTCCCGCTCGAGCAGGTAGCGCGCGAGCGCCTCGAGCGCGACCGCCCGGCCCTTGAACGGCTTCAATGCATCGAACGCCTTCGCCGTCAGCTGCGCGGCAATCTTCTTGGACTTCTCCAGACCCACGAGGCGCGGGTAGGTCGCCTTCTGGGCGGCGACGTCCTTGCCGGCGGTCTTGCCCAACGTCTCCGACGACTGGGTGACATCGAGGATGTCGTCGATCACCTGGAAGGCGAGGCCGACGTTG
>JANNAJ010000753.1:0-1536 GCA_031384285.1 Verrucomicrobiota bacterium | reverse complement strand
GCAAGTTGCCGCCGAGAACGGCCAAGTTGGCCGTGCCACCCGGATCCAATCGCATGGTTCCGGTTCAGAGCCTGTTTGAAAAGGCCGACCGGCCCAGTAGGACAGGCTTCCAGCCTGTCTGCCTGCGGGCTTCCAGCCCGTGGCACCGCCTGCCTGGCGTGGGGCTAGAAGCCCCGGAACAGACAGGCCAGAGGCGCTGTCCTACTTTTCAGACAGACGTTCAGCGGAACGCCGCCGGCACCCCGCCGACCTGGCGCACGACGCGTTCGTGCGCCGTCCCGGGCGCTATCTTGGCATAACGCGAACGCTCCACCTTCACCGAGACGTGGCGCGTCTCCGGAAGGATGAATTTCTTCACCTCCACGCTGACGCTCTCGGGCGAGAACTCGGCGAGGACGGTCGCCGCGATATCGCCCGCGAGCTTCTCGATGAGCTTCCAGCTCCTTCCCTCGCCCAACGTGAGCAACCGGCGGCTCACCGCGAAATAGTCCACCGTCTTGGTGAGGTCGTCACCGGCCGCGGCCGCCGTGAAATCCCCGCGCATCTCCACGGTCAGGAGCAGTCGCTGCGGTGCGGCGCGCTCCGCGTCCGGCACGCCGACGTGGTAGCGGACTTCGAGATCGACGATCGTGATGAGGTCCATGCGCGAAGGGTTGAAGAGGGGGTGGAGCGTGGGGATGGAAGGGCGGACGGAGCGGGATCAGCGGAGCTTTTGCAGGGCCTGGACTTCTTCCAACAGGATGCGCGTCGGGATGTTGAGCGGGAGCGCGAAGGCGTCCTCGAAGGTCACCCAGCGGTGTTCCTGCCCTTCTTCATTGAGGCGGACGCTCTGCTCGCCTCGGGCCCGGCAGGTGTAGTTGAGCAACAGGAAGTGGGCGTCCTTGTAGAACTCGGGCGGATGGATGGCGTCCTGCACCATCACGAAACGCACGTCTTCCACCACGAGCCCGGTCTCTTCTCGCACCTCGCGCCGGAGTGCGTCCGTGCTGGCTTCGCCGAACTCGATCTTGCCGCCCGGGATGCCCCAGCGGTCCGACCACTTGTTGGTCCGGACCATCAGGACTTTGCCCGCGTCGTCGAAGATGAGCCCGCCCACGGTGGCGATCGGGCGTCGGGGTCCCGCGGCCGCTTCGGGCTTCGGGCCCACCGCCGGCAGGCGTCCGCCGTTGCGTTCGAGCACGTCCCGGAGCTCGCCGAGATGCTCCACCACGAGATCGGGTCCGGCCGTCCGGAGCTGTGCGAGCGAGTTGTATCCGGTGAGCACCGCGACGCTGCGGATCCCACCGTGGCGAGCGGTCTCGATGTCGTGCTCCATGTCGCCGATGAAGACCGTCTCCTCCGGACGCAACCCGTGGTCGGAGAGCAGGTCGGCGATCTTGGTGCGTTTGTCGGCGATGCCCGTGTAGGGCTTTTGGATGAACCGTCCCAGACCGGTGGCGCCCGCCTGATGCGCGTATGCCACGGGATGGACCGTGCTCAGGAGGAACGTGCGGAACCCGCGGGCCGCGCAGTACTCGAGGAACTCGCGCGCGTGCG
>JANNAJ010000510.1:0-4513 GCA_031384285.1 Verrucomicrobiota bacterium | reverse complement strand
CCGGTGCCGTCACCGCGAAGCCCTGCTCTTGCAGCGTCGAATCGAGGAACCCTGCCTGCTCCGAGCCCATCCGGTACCGCGTCGTGCCGGCGTCGCCCGCGCCGGCCCGCTGCTGCGGCGCGCAATCGAGGATGACTTCCTGCAGTTCTTCGACAGCGCCCGTGTCGAGCAGCGCGAACTTGCCGTTCTTCAGCTTGCGCCCGCCGCCCTGGAGCAGTTGCTGGATATCGGCCGGGCTGAAGCGCTCGCCGGCGCCGGACACGTAGCCGACCTCCAGGTCGAACCACTGTTCGCCGCTCGGCAGCACGCGGAACTGCGGCGTGATGCGCTCGAAGTTCTTCTCCGTGCTGCGCTCCAACCGCTCTTCGAGCGACACCTCCCACTCCCGTTCCATCCGTGGATACTCCCGCGAGAAGAAGGCGATCACCCGGTCCTGCCCCGCCATCTGCCACTTGCCCTGCGGATCCGGTCCGACGAAGCCGGCGGCCCGCAGGCGCATCAGCGCGTTGTGCTCCGCTAACGGGTCACGTGTCGAATACCGGCGCGGGTCCGCCGGGTCCGGCAGCCACGCGGACTCATCCTTCGCCGTGACGCCGACGGTCATGATCCGCGGGCCGTAGGCACATTGCAGCGTGCCGGTCAGCTGCGCCAGCCCGCCCGCCAGGTTGAAGATGAACTTCGGCGGCTGCGGCGAGAGCGAGAAATCGTCGAGGGTGAAGTTGCATTCCACCGGGCTCACCGCGGCGAGCTTCGGCCAATCCTGCGATAAGAACTGCGGCACCTGCGCCCGCGGCACGCGGATCTCCCGGCGCAGCACCTCGCGGAACTGCGGCGCGAGCGCGAGCGGACGGAGCGAACGGGGTCCGAGCGCCCAGGCCGTCGTCCCGTCGGTCAGCACGACCGGCGGCTTCACGCCCGGCTTCATCCACAGCGTGATCTCGCCGTCGTCCTCCAGACCCGCGCGCAACGGCAGCGGGGCCGGATCGCGCGAGACCTCCAGCGGCAGGTCGCGACCCACCGAGATGCGCGGATGCCCCGCCATCTTGGGGAACAAGGCCAACAGGTCCTTCGTCGGCAGCTGGACCATCCCCGGGGTGTCGCCCCCGGCCAGGAGCTCCGCCGCGTCCAATAGCGCCGCGTCCTGCGCCGAGAGCGCGAACGGGCCGGATCTGGCCAAGGCGTTGAGCGGGGAGCGTCCGCGCCGCGTCACGCCTTCGAACACCACCACCGCGCGACCGCGGGCCATGGCATCCGCGAGGTTCGGCGGGAAGATCACGTGGACCTCGAGCGGCTCGCCCGCGTCCGAGCGCCGGAGTTGGACGGACTCCTTGGCAGCCGCCGCCGGCGTCACCGTGGCCAGCGTCCCCTTGCCCGCCGCGGCCTGGGCCGCCGGCTTCAGGAGGTGCAGACCGACCGCGACAGAGTGCGCGCAGATGGAACCGTCCTCCCGCGACTGACGGCAGGTGCAGATGTTCTCCACGTCGAAACTGCTGTTGATGACCAACCCGGCGCGGTAGCTGGTCTCGCCCGCCATCACGACGCCTTTGAGCAGCGGCGGCGTCCAGTTCGAGGACAAGACCTTCCCCGCGGCGAGCAGCGCGCGGGCAAGCTGCACGGCTTCCCAGCCGGCCGTCTTCTGGAAGAACGCATCGTTGATCTGGACATCACCCATCGGGATGAGGAGCCTAACCAAGGCCCCGACCCGAGGGCGAGGATCCGTCGAGATCCGTCCACGTTCCGGAACCCTGGAAGCGGATGCCGGGATCGGGCCGACGTGCCGCAGGCGTATGACCTCGACGGACGGGCGTCCTCTCCACCCAAGGACACCTTGCTCGGCGTCAACGGTCCGTCGTGCCGTCCACCACCCGGAGGAACCCGCTCTGCGCGGCCAACGGGAGCACTGCCGTCCGCTCGGTCGTGGTCTTGAGATCGGACCACGCGTCGGTCAGGCCCGGCTTGGCCTGCACGATGAACGGGCCGGTGCCGCCGCTCCATTCCAGCACCAGACCGGCTGCCGTCACCGACGGAGCCGTCAACACCAGCGGTCTGGGCGCGGGCGGTTGGTCCAAGCTCTTGCCGGCGAGACCACGGAGGTAGATGGCTAGGATCTCCGGAGCCTCCAGCTTGCGGCGCCACAGACCGAGGTCGTCCACCACCATGTCGATCTCCGCGCTCCCGAAATCGGTGTAGGTGCCCGTGCCGTCCTGGCCGATGTTGACCGAAAGACCGAGCCCATCGGTGTCGATGTCGCCGAGCACAGGCACGCGTGCGGAAGAGACCGGCAGTCCGTCGATGTAGGAATCCACGCCGCCCCTGCGCGAGACCGAGACCGTGAGGAGATGCCAGGCGCCATCCTTCAAGCCGGCTTTCGGGCGGTCGGCGACCGTGCCGTTGACGCTGGCGACGTTCACCCGGATCGCGCCGTCTTCTTGCGAGAACAGACCCCATCCGCGGTTGCCGATGTTGCTCCAGTCCTTGTTGGAGATCAAGGCCTGGTCGTCCGCTTGGCTGATGATTTTTGCCCACATCGACACGGAGAAATCCGTGCCGATGGAACCGTCCCCGAATCTCAGCGGCGCAGGATAACCCAAGGAGACATAGGCGTCCGCCGTGCCATCCTTCTTGTTCGTGATCCGCACGCCTTTGCCGATCATCCCGGCCTCGAACGTCGGCTGGTTCTTCGTCCCCTTTCCACGGGCGTGGGAACCGTTCCCGGACGCATCGGCGTAGGAGTCTTCGAACTTGAGGTGGGCGACGAGCCCCGGCCGGACATCCGTCGACGGCACGACCTTCAGCCCCGCCGGCCGGCTCGTCGCCGACCCGCCGCTGTTGCTCGCGACGACGGTGTACTCACCGGCATCGGCCAGGGCGACCGCCGCGATCGTGTAGGTGCCGGTCGTCGCCCCGGGGACAGGTTTCCCGCCGAGCTTCCATTGGTACGTCACGCCGTCGCCTTCGGCCGCCGCCGTGAACACGACGCCGTCGCCCTCGAGACGCGTCGCTCCGACCGGCTCCACCGTGAAGATCGGCGACAAGGAGACCACGGCCAGCTTCGCGACCTGGCTCGTGACCGGTCCGCCGCTGTTGGTCGCGACGACGGAGTAGTCGCCGGCGTCGCCCAACGTGACCGCCGCGATCCCGAGGCTGGCGTTCGTCGCCCCGGCGATCGGCTTGCCGTCCAACCTCCACTGATAGGCCACGCCGTCCCCGTCCGCTGCGGCGGTGAACAGCATGGGTGAGCCGACGCGTCGCGTCGCGCCGACCGGTTGGGTCGTGAACACCGGCGCCGGCACCACCACGATCAGCCTGGCGACCTGGCTCGTCACCGACCCGCCGCTGTTGCTCGCGACGACGGTGTAATCCCCGGCGTCGGCCGATGCGACCGACGTGATCACGTAGCTGGAGTTCTTCGCCCCGGGGACCGGTTTTCCGTCGAGTCGCCACTGGTAGGTCGCTCCACTGCCCTCGACCGCGACCGTGAACACGACCGACGAACCGACGACCTTGGTCGCGCCGACCGGCTGGACCGTGAACACCGGAGCCATCACCGCGACGGCCAATCTCGCCGCTTGACTCGTGACCGACCCTCCAGGGTTCCTCGCGACCACGGTGTAATCCCCGGCGTCGGCCGCGGTGACCGCCGCGATCTCGAGAACGGCCTTCGTCGCCCCAAGGATCGGGCTGCCGCCCAGTAGCCATTGGTAAGTCACGCCGACGCCATCGGCCGACGCCGTGAACACCACCGCCGTGCCTTCGGGCCGCGTCACGCCGACCGGTTGGATCGTGAAGACCGGTGCGGGCACCACCACGGTCAGCTTCGCTACCTGGCTCGCCACCGAGCCGCCGCTGTTGCTCGCGACGACCAGGTAGTCGCCGGCCGACGCCACCGTGACCGACGCGATCGTGTAGCTGGCCTTCGTCGCGCCGGCGATCGGTCTCCCGCCGAACCTCCACTGGTAGGCCACGCCGGTGCCCTCGGCCGCCGAAGTGAACACGACCGAAGCACCGAGGGCGCGCGTCGCGCCGGCGGGCTGCAACGTGAAGACCGGCGGCGCGACGGCCACGGTCAGTTTCGCCGCTTGGCTCGTGACCAACCCGCCGCCGTTGCTCGCCACGACGGTGTAGTCACCCGCGTCGGCCAAAGCGACCGCAGCGATGGTGTGGCTGATGTTGGTCGCGCCGGGGATCGGCTTCCCGCCGAGCCTCCACTGGTAGCTCACACCGAGGCCATCGACCGCCGCGGTGAAAACGACCGACGTGCCGACGACGCGTTTCGCACCGACCGGTTGGACCGTGAAGACCGGCGCCACCACGACCACGGTCAGCCTCGCCGCTTGGCTCGTGACCGACCCGCCACCGTTGGTTGCCACGACGGTGTAGTCGCCAGCGTCGGCCGCGCTGACCGCTGTGATCGCGTGGTCGGAGTTCGTCGCCCCGGCGATCGGCGTCCCGCCGTTCCGCCACTGGTAGGCGACACCGCTACCGGTCGCCTCGGCCTTGAACGTGACGCCGA
>JANNAJ010000481.1:0-3621 GCA_031384285.1 Verrucomicrobiota bacterium | reverse complement strand
GCAAGCCGCACGCACTCCAAGACGCTGGCGCGCGGTCCCACGCCGTGTTAGCGACCGCGGGACCGCCACACCCCCCACAACAGCCAAGCGCCGCTCCGGGCCAAACCGCCGGTCAGCAGCCCGAGTCCGGCCAGCCACAACCATCCCGGCCACCAGACGGGCCGCGGTGGTGTGACGGTAGGGAACGGGGTTTCCGCCGGCTCGACGAGGAACGGCTTGGTGGCGGATTCGGTGACGGTCTCGGGGACCGGTTCGTTGCGCGGCGCATCCAGAACGTGGACCGAGAGCGTCCTTCGCGGACGTTCGGCCGGCAGCCAGCTCGCCAGTTGGCCGCGTGCGCCCGCCAGTTCGGCCACCCACAGCAACGCGACGCCGAGCAACGCCGCCTGCCAGACGGCCCGTTGCATCTGCGGCGACCGGAGCCATCGCGCCGCCAGCCAGGCCATGGCGACCACGAGGGAAGCCTCGACGGCGAGCAGGCCGGCGAGCGACGACCAGAAGGAGAGGGAAGGGTTCATTGTGTGCAGGTAGGAGACGACGTCAGGAGGCTCTGATCGGATCCGGCGCATGGCACCCGGCACTGGGGATCGAAGTGAGCCTCCTCACGTCGGCTCCTACGTTGGTGAGGGCTCACTTGGTCCTCCGTTTCGCGTCGGCGATGAGTTTCGCCAACTGGTCGAGCTCCTCGCGGCTCACGTCGCGCGTCGTGAGCAGATGGCTCACCGCGTCGGCGAGGCTGCCTTCGAACAGCCGTTCGACGAGATGCCGGCCGACGCTCCGGTTCACGTCCTCGGCGGCGACCAAGGCGCGGTAGAGGAAGCTGCGTCCTTCTTCGCGGTGGGCGACCAGGCTACGGGCCTCCATCTTGCGCAGCATGGTGGCGACCGTGGTGTGGGCGAGCTCTCGCTCGGGCTTCAGCACGGCGTGGACATCGGCGACGGATGAATCGGGTGCGGCCCAGAGCACCTGGAGGATGCGGAGCTGGAGATCGCCGAGACGGTGGGATGGAGAGTTCATGGTGTGGACGACGACCGTGGTAATACTACCACGGTAGTTTACTCGTCAAGCAGGCTGTTCGACCACGGTGGGTCGGCCGTGGCGTTCCTCGGTGGAGCCGGTTTCCGGTCGGTCGGGCGTGCGGCGGAAGGGTTGGACCCGGGCCAAGATGATTCGCCTTGTGGCATCGGCGGCAGGATCGCATATGCTACCGGGATGGTGACTCCGTTCCTGTTCTGGATGGCGCTGGGCTTTGCCGGCGCGATCTGCTGGTCGTCGTTCTTCGAGTGGACGCTGCATCGCTACGTGATGCACCGCCCGCTCGGCAGCTTCGACTACCCGTTCAAATCGCATGCCTTGGTGCACCACCAGATCTTCAAGGCGGACGCGACCTACCACCTTGTCGAGGAGAAGGACAAACACACCATCCCGATGGCGTGGTGGCACGGGCCGGTGCTCGTGGCGTTGTGCCAATCTCCGTTCCTGTTGGCGGCGTGGCTGGTGGGCGAATGGGGCATCTACGCCGGCGCGGTGGTCGCCACAGTCTGCTACTTCACGACCTACGAGTACCTCCATTGGTGCATGCATCTGCCGCGGAAGCGCGCCGTGGAGCGGTCGGGGATCTTCTTCCGGTTGAACGGGCACCACATCCTGCACCACCGGTACATGCACAAGAACTTCAACGTGGTGCTCCCGCTGGCCGACCTGTGCCTCGGCACGCTGGTCGTCCGCTCGAAGATCGCGTTCCCGCAGCCCAAGGGGCCCTCGGTGCCGGACGTGCAGCCGCTCGCCGAGCCGCGCGCGTTCCCGATCCGCGTGGCGCGTTTCATCGCCCTTTGCCTGACCGGCGTGCGGTCGCGCTGAACCGCACCCGCGGGCCGTCGCGCGGACACAAAAGACACAAAAGGCCGGGCATCGTTGCCCGGCCTTCTGCTTTCTCGGGGACGCGGTCGTCACCCGGATCCAGCGTCGCGGGGTGTCAGTCCGCTTGGAACGTCGAGGCGGGGCCGCTGCCCACGACGAGCTTGGCCTTGCGGCCGTTGGCGGCGAGGTGGCAGAGGATCTTGTAGATTGTCTCCCCGCTGTCGGGCTGGCCGATCGCGGCGGCCAAGGCATCGGCGGTGAAGCTCTGCGCGGGCTCCGCGGCGAGCCGGGCGACGACTTTGGCCTGCAGGGCGAGCACGCTGGCGGCGGCCTTCTTGCCGGCTTCGACGCCGGGCTGGTGATAGGCGTTGATGTTGATGAGCGAGGCGTAGAGGCCGACGGCGCGCTCGAACAGCGCGATGAGCATGCCGATGCTGGACGCGCCCGCGTCGCGCACCGTGAAGGTGATGCTCTGCCGGCCGTTGTCGTGGAGCGCGGTGCGCGTGCCGAGGTAGAAGCCGCTCAGGAAGTCGCCGGTGGTCGCGCCCGGCTCGACCTCGATGCTCGCGCCGTCGCGGTCCTTGAGGACCTCGATGAAGACGACGAAGAAATTCAGCACCCCCTCGCGGAGCTGCTGCACGTAGGCGTGCTGGTCGGTCGAGCCCTTGTTGCCGTAGACGCTGATGCCGGCGTTCACGATCTTGCCGTCGAGGTCCAGCTCCTTACCGAGCGACTCCATGAGGAGCTGCTGGAGATATTTTGAGAAGAGCTCGAGGCGGTCCTTGTAGGGCAGCACGACCATGTCCTTCGCGCCCCGGCCTTCGCCGAGGAAGTACCACATCAGCGCGAGCTGCGCGGCGGGGTTGCGCTTCGTGTCGGGCACGCGCGTCACCTCGTCCGTCGCCTTCGCGCCGTCGAGCATCGCCTGGATGTCGAGGCCCTGGAGCGCCGCGGGCAGGAGTCCCACCGCGCTCAGCTCGCTGGTGCGGCCACCGACCCAGTCCCACATCGGGAAACGTCGGATCCAACCGCCGGCGACCGCGTACTTGTCCAGCGCGCTGCCGAAGCCGGTGACGGCGACCGCGTGCTTGGCGAAGTCGAGCCCGGCCAGTTCGTAGGCGGTCTTGGCCTCGAGCATCCCGTTGCGCGTCTCGGCCGTGCCGCCGGATTTGCTGATGACGACCGCGAGGGTCTGGCCGAGCTGTCCGGAGAGCTCGGCGAGCACCTTGTCCATGCCGTCGGGATCGGTGTTGTCGAAGAAGAACGGCTTGAGCTTGTCCGTCGCCGGATGGCCGAGCGCCTTCGCCACGAACTGCGGCCCGAGGGCGCTGCCGCCGATGCCGATGACGAGCACGTTCTTGAAGGCGCCGCCCGCGCCCCGGGTCTGTCCGGCATGGACCGCGGTGGCGAAGGTCTTGATGTCCGCGAGGGTCTGCGCGATCTCGTCGGCGATGGTCCGGGTCGGCGCGCGCTCCGGGTCGCGGAGCCAGTAGTGGCCGACCATGCGCTTCTCGTCGGGGTTGGCGATGCCTCCCTTCTCCAGCTCGGCCATGGCGATGTAGGCGCGTTGCATGGGACGTTCCATCGTCGCGAGGAAGCTGTCCGGGAAATCCACCCGGCTGATGTCCATGGCGAGGCCGAGGGACGGATACTCGGTGTAGAACTTCTGGAAGCGGGACCAGAGAGCGGCTTTGGAAGGAGTCATCGCCTCGGCAGGGTAGGTTCCGAGCCCGGGGTTCAAAGCGCAAAGTTGGACGCCGC
>JANNAJ010000467.1:0-8038 GCA_031384285.1 Verrucomicrobiota bacterium | reverse complement strand
CAGGTTCAGCAGCACCTGCCTCAACCGGCCCGGGTCCCCGCGCAGTTTGGTCGGCAGGCCGTCCGCCAGGGAAAGAACGAGCTCGATGCCCTTGCCGTGGGCGCGCTCGGCAAGAAGCTCCAAGCTGTCTTCCAACGTCTCGACCAGGTCGAAGTCGAGGCTCTCCATGTGGAGCTCGCCCGCCTCGATCTTGGAGAAGTCGAGGATGTCGTTGATCACCGACAGCAGGCTCTCGCCGCTGTGCCGGACGGTCTCCGCGAAATCCCGTTGCTGCGAATCGAGCGTGGTGCCGAGGAGCAGGTTGGTCATGCCGATGACCGCGTTCATCGGCGTGCGGATCTCGTGGCTCATGCGGGCGAGGAAATCGCCCTTCGCCTCGTTCGACGCGTCGGCCGTCTCCTTGGCGCGCACCAGGGCCAGCTCGGCGATCTTGCGTTCGGTCACGTCGGACGCGATGCCCAACGTCCAGCGCGCGCCATCCGGGCGGACCAACGCACGGGTCGTGACCTCGAGCCAACGCGTCCGCCCCTCGGCGTCGACGGATTGCTCCTCCGACATGGCCCGCTCGGTGCCGACCGGGACGAGCTCGCCGGTGATGGCGGAGGCGCGGACGTTGCCCGGGAACTCGCCGGGTCGTCTGCCGATGAGCTCCGGGAGAGGTACGCCCGTCGCGCGGACCATCGCTTCGTTCGCGAGCAGGTAACGGCCCTGTTCATCGCGGACGAACACCGGCGCGGGCACGGCGTCGATCACCATGCGCACGAAAGTCTGCTGTGTCCGGAGCGCCTCCTCGGCCCGGCCCTGGTCCGCCACGACCTGTTCGAGGCGGACGGTCCGATTCGCGACGGCCCGCTCGATCTCGGCCTCGACGCCGAGGCGCTTGGCCCGCTCGTCGCGGAGCTTCCGACCTTGCCCGACCAAGAGCCATCCCATCGCCGCCGAGGCAGCCAGCAAAGCCATCGTGGTCCCCATCCAGAGGTCGGTCGCGGGGCCCGCGGCGTCCGCAGGGGCCGCGGAGACCTCCGAAGCCCCCGCCCACAGCGCGAAGGAGGCCATCGGCACGCGGAGCCGCGCGAAGATCCCTGGTGACAGGACCGTTCGCGTCGCGGGCACCGTCGCGGAAGGGGCTGGAGTCATCGGTTCGTGGCCGAGGGCGGACAGACGATGGGTCGATGTTCAAGACGCCGCGGTTCCGCCGCAACCTTGGATCCAGGACCGCGTCGAAGCCGTCGTCCCGCGACGCGCCCCGTCCGACGGCGACGGCCTCCATGTTCCTATTCCCGCATCGCGGCCTTCAGCGATAGCTTGAACGCCTCGACCAGACGCGTGTGGGCCGGGCCCACCTCGCCATCGGTCAACGTCCGGTCCGCAGCACGGTACGTGAAGGCGTAGGCCAGGCTCTTCTGGCCCGCCGGCACGTGGCCGCCCCGGAACACGTCGAAGAGCTCGACGCTTTCCAGGTTGGCCGGTTTGGTCTGCCGGACGACCTGTTGCACGGCGTCGTGCGTCGTGGCCTCGGCCACGAGCATCGCGACGTCGCGGCGGATCGACGGGAACTGCGGCAACGGCTTGAAGGAACGGGCGGCGTTCCGGCGCGCGAGCACCAGGTCGAGGTCCAGTTCGGCCAGCAGGACGGCGTCGCGGAGGTCGTGCTGCTTCGCGAGCTTCGGCAAGAGCTGGCCCATCTGGCCGAGCGCCTGTCGGCCGCCGAGCGCGAGGGCGGCGGATTCGAGGAAGAGCGCGGTGCTCTCCGGCCGCGCCGTGCAGGTGATGCCGCGCAGACCGCAGTGCTCGGAGAACTCTTCCAGGATCCCCTTGAGGTCGTGCAGGTCGCAGCGGGCGTCGCGGTCGGCGCCGCTCCAGAAGCCGGGCGCGCGCGCTCCGGTGAGGGCGATGGCGACGCGCCAACCTTCTTTCGGACGGCCGTCGACCAGCGTGAAGACGCGTCCGACCTCGAAGAGCCGGACGTCGCCGTTCTTACGGGAGAGGTTGTGCCGCAGGGTGTCGAGCAGCCCGGGCAGGAGCGACGGACGCAGTGCGTTCATGTCGCTGCTGAGCGGGTTCGCCAGCAGGACGAGCTCCGGTGCGACGAGCATCGCCGCGGCGTCGTTGATCAGCGTCTGGCCCTGCGCCTCGTCGAGGCCGAGTCCCGTCAGGAGACGGCGGACCTCCGCGAACTGGTCGCGGACCGGGTCGAACGGATGCGTCCCGGTGGCGCCCCGGGGCGCGGTGGACGGGATCTTGTCCACGCCGAAGAGCCGCGCGACCTCCTCGATCAGGTCGGCCTCGCGTTTCAGGTCCACGCGCCACGACGGCACGGACCACACGCTGGTCCCGGGCGCCGCGGCGTCGGTCACCGCGATGAGCCCGAGGCTTGCGAGCATCCGGGCCTGCGTCTCCGCAGGGATCTCGATGCCGAGCAACGCGGCCGTCTTCTCATGGCGGAGCACGATGGTCTTCGCCTTCGCCGTCTCGGGATAGGCGTCCACGACGCCGCGGGCGAGCGTGCCGCCGGCGGTCCCGAGGATGAGCTCGGCGCAACGGCGTCCGGCGCGTTCGCTGGCCTCGATGTCGGCACCGCGCTCGAAGCGGTAGCTGGCGTCGGTGCAGAGCCCGAGCGACTTGCTCGTCCGGCGGATGTGGGCCGGTGCGAAGTAGGCGGATTCGATGAGGACGTCGACGGTCGCGTCGTTGATCTCCGTTCCTTGGCCGCCCATGACGCCGGCGAGAGCGATGCCTTTCTGGCTGTCGGCGATCAGGAGGTTTTCGGGCGAGAGCGCGTGCACCTTGCCGTCGAGGGTGGTGAATTTCTCGTCCGCTCCGGCGCGGCGGACCACGATGACCGGCTTGCCGTCGTCGCCGCGGCTGATGAGACGATAGTCGAAGGTGTGGAGCGGTTGGCCGGTCTCGAGCATCACGTAGTTCGAGATGTCGACGATGTTGTTGATGCTGCGGAGGCCGACCTTCTCGAGCGCGGAGCGCAACCAATCGGGGCTGGGCCCGATCTTCACGCCCTTCACGACGCGGGCGGTGTAGCGCGGGCAGAGGTCCGCCGCCTCCAACCTCACGGAGACGAGGTCCGCGACGTCCTCGACGCCGGTGGAGGCCGGCGGAAGCTCGGCGGCAGGGATCCGGAGCGGGTTGCCGGTCACGGCGGCGATCTCGCGGGCGATGCCGATGAGGGAGTTGAGGTCCGGGCGGTTGGGAGTGACCTCGAGGTCGTACACGACGTCGCTGCCGGAGCGGCCGAGATGCTCGGCGAACGGCTGGCCCACTTGGGCGTCGGCCGGGAGGATCAAAAGGCCGTCCACGACCTCGGGCAATCCCAGCTCCGTCGGCGAGCACATCATGCCGTGCGACTCGACGCCGCGGATCTTGCCGACCTTGATGGTGGACGGCTCCTTGTCGCCGGGCTTCGGCGGGAGCGACGCGCCGGGGAGGATGAGCGGGACCTTGTCGCCGGCCTGGAAATTCTGCGCGCCGCAGACGATCTGCCGCTCGCCGGTGCCGTCGGCCACGCGGCACACGGAGAGCTTGTCGGCGTTCGGATGCTTGTCGCGTGACAGCACCTGCGCGACGACGATGCCGGCGAAATCGCCGCCGAGCTTCTGCACGCCCTCGACCTCGAGACCGAGCATCGTGAGCCGTTCGGTGAGTTCTTCGGGCGACCAATCGAAAGCGACGTAGCGCTTGAGCCAGTTCAGGGTGACCTTCATGTGTTAGACGGGGCCGAGGATAACCACGACCCGATCCCGGTGAACATGGATTTGCCAAAACTCGGGTATCGCCGGCTCCGGACCGCGGCGACGGGACGGCCGGCTGCCGGGGCGGCGCCTAGCGCCGAAGGTTCCACTCCGGCTGACGGAAACGGATGGCGGCGGCCTCCGCGGCGGCGATCGGCGGCGACGGGTGCTGCCCGGCCGCATGCCACTCCGAGCAGAGGGCCGCGATGACCGCGGACTTGGCCAGACCGGTCTCCACGACGAAGTCGAGGTGGCTCCGTTTCCCGCGGTAATCCGGCTCCAGCGAAGGCGGCCTTAGGACATCGGCGATGAGCGGCAGGTCGAAATGGAGCAGGATCGTGCCGTGGAAGAGCAGCGCGTCGCGCTTCCGCCGCTGGGCGTTGCCGGAGAACTTCCGTTCGCCCGACCCCGTCGCGAGCGCCAGATCGGTGTGGCCGCGGACGCGGACGCCGTCCCCGAGCAGCGTGGCCATCGCGCGGCGCTGCCGTTCCATCACCCAGTGGTTCGTCCCGGTGATGGTCGCGGTCGGGCCGGCCGGATCGATCCGCAAGGCGAGCCCGTAGCTGAGGCATCCCGGGCCTTGGACGACCGTGCCGCCGCCGCTGCAACGCCGGAGGACCGGGATCCCGCGTCGTCGGCAGGCCACGGAGTCGACTTCGCGCTCCACCTGTTGCCCGTAGCCCACGACGACGAACGGGGCAGGGGATTCCCAGAACCAGATCGTCTCGGGTCCGCCTTCGTCCGCGGAATCCAAGAACGCGTCGTCCCAGCCCAGGAACAAGGCAGGATCGGAGACAGGTAACTGGGAGACGAACATCGGGCGATCTTGCTGACGGGACCTGAGGCGGACACGGTCACCGCGGTCAGTTTGCCGTGACCGAGCGACACAACGGAGCATAGGTGAACTCGGCAAACACGCCGAGGCGTACTTTCCGCGTCCATGAAGTTGTCGAGATACTCCCTCCGTTGGTCCGTCGTCCCAGCGGTGCCGTGCGGGCTTCTCGCCGCCGTCGACACGTCGGCATGTAGGACGCTGGTCTTCACCGGTGCGGCGTACGACGCTCCAGCCATCGCCCTTTTCCCGTCCAACGGCCCGATGCAGACGGCTGAAGGCCGGGTCGGCGACAACACCGTGGCCGGAGCCAAGCGCCGATGCGGCCGCGGCGGGATTGGTGCTCATCGTCGTCGGAACCGGGTGGCGCCCTCGCCGCTGAAGCCTCCGCATCCGTTTCTTGGCCCCGCGCCGCCGGCGCGGGGTTTCTTTTTACCCCGGGGTCCCAAAGCACGCTTGGCAGCCCGACCGTTTCACCTAACCTCGTCGCCTGTGTTGACCGCATCCGCATCTTCCGCCGGCAGTTCCGCCAACGGGACCGCCAAGTTCGACCGCTCCTCGCGCCCCGGCTCCGATCTCACCCGCCACAGCGACTCGCTCGGCGACTTCGCCCAACTGGTCCTGGCCGGGAAATCCCCGGAACAGCAAAAGCTGATCATCGCCGATTTCATCGAGGAGCTTCGCGCCAAGGGGCATCCGATCCCCACCGTCACCTCGACGCCGTACCTCAACACCATCCCGCCCGATGAGCAGCCCGAGTATCCCGGCGACCTCGAGATGGAGCGGTTGATCCGTGCGCACGTGCGCTGGAACGCCATGGCGATGGTCGCCAAGGCGAACAAGACGACCAACGTCGGCGGCCACATCGCCACCTTCGCGTCGCTCGCGACCCTGTACGAGGTGGGTTTCAACCACTTCTTCCGCGGCGACGACGACGGCAAGACGGCGGACATGATCTACTTCCAGGGCCATGCCTCGCCGGGCAACTACGCCCGCGCCTACCTCGAAGGACGGCTCAGCGACGAGCACCTCAAGAACTTCCGCCAAGAGCTCCAGCCGCATCCCGGCCTCAGCTCCTATCCGCATCCCTACCTGATGCCGGATTTCTGGTTGTTCCCGACCGTGTCGATGGGCCTCGGCCCGATCCACTCGATCTACCAGGCGCGCTTCAGCCGATATCTCCAGGCCCGCGCCCTCTCGACCGCCGGCCACGATCCGATGGTCTGGGCCTTCATCGGCGATGGCGAATCCGACGAACCCGAGACGCACGGCGCCATCGGCATGGCCGGACGCGAAGGGCTCGACAACCTCGTCTGGGTCATCAACTGCAACCTCCAGCGCCTCGACGGCCCGGTCCGCGGCAACGGCAAGGTCATCCAGGACCTCGAGGGCCAGTTCCGCGGCGCCGGATGGAACGTGATCAAGGTCGTCTGGGGCAGCGATTGGGACGCGCTGCTCGCGAAGGACACCACCGGAATCCTCGCGAAACGCATGGAGGAGGTCGTCGACGGCGAGTACCAGAAATACATCGTCGAGAGCGGCGCCTACATCCGGAAGAACTTCTTCGGCAAGTATCCCGAGCTGCTCGACCTGGTGAACCACCTCACCGACGACCAGCTCAAGCGGCTCACCCGCGGTGGCCACGATCCGCGCAAGGTCTACGCCGCCTACCAGCGGGCGACCTCGCGGAACGGTCGTCCGACCGTCATCCTCGCCAAGACCGTCAAGGGTTACGGCACCGGCGAGGCAGGCGAGGGCAAGAACCCCACGCACGGCCTCAAGAAGCTCGAGGAGCGCGACATCCGGCACTTCCGCGAGCGTTTCTCCATCCCGTTGGCGGACGACGTCATCGCCGACCTTCCGTTCTATCGGCCGCCGCAGGATAGCGCGGAGATGAAGTACCTGCTCGAGCGCCGCGAAGCCTTGAACGGCTTCAACCCGCGCCGCCGCGTCCGCGCGCCGAAGCTGGAGACGCCGCCGCACACGCAGTTCCCCACTCTGCTCAACGCGGCCGTGCTCAAGAGCGCCTCGACGACCAAGGCCTACAACCTCTTGCTCGGCTCGCTGCTCCGCGACAAGAACATCGGCAAGTTCATCGTCCCCATCATCCCGGACGAGGCCCGCACGTTCGGCATGGAAGGCCTCTTCAGCCAGGTCGGCATCTACAGTTCGAAGGGACAGCTGTATGATCCGGTGGCCAAGACCGAGGACAACGCGAACACGCCGTACATCGAGAAGAAGGACGGTCAGCTCCTGGAGGAAGGCATCAACGAGGCCGGCTCGATGGCCGACTTCATCGCGGCCGGCACCGCCCACGTCACCTACGGCGTGCCGACCATCCCGTTCTACATCTACTACTCGATGTTCGGCTTCCAGCGCGTCGGCGACCAGATCTGGCTCGCGGGCGACAGCCGCTGCCGCGGTTTCATGGTCGGCGCCACATCGGGCCGCACCACGCTCAACGGCGAAGGCCTGCAGCACCAGGACGCCCATAGCCACCTCATCGCGTCCACCGTCCCGAACCTGATGAGCTACGAGCCGGCCTTCGGCTACGAGCTCGCAGTGATCGTCTGCGACGGCCTCAAGCGCATGTATGCCGAGGGAGAGGACCTCTTCTACTACGTCTCCGTCCACAACGAGGACTATCAGCACGCGCCGATGCCCGAGGATCCTGCTGTCGTCGACGGCATCCTGAACGGCCTCTACAAGTTCAAGCCCGGCAAGGACGGCCTGAAACTCAAGGCGCAGATCATCGGCTCCGGCTCCATCCTGCTTTCCGCGCTCAAGGCCCAAGAGATCCTCGAACGCTACGGCGTCAGCGCCGACGTCTGGAGCGCCACCAGCTTCAAACGCCTCCGGAGCGAAGCCCAAGCGGCCAAGCGCTGGAACATGCTCCATCCGACCGAGACGCCCCGGAAGAGCTACCTCGAGACCACCGTCGAGAAAGAGACCGGCGCCTGGATCGCGGTGAGCGACAACTTGAAGCTCGTCGCCGACCAGATCGCGCCGTGGATCCCCGGCGGCCTCATGACCCTCGGTTGCGATGGCTTCGGCCGCAGCGAGGTCCGTCCGATGCTGCGCCGCTTCTTCGAGGTGGACGCGGAATGCACCGCCATAGCGACGCTCTACAAGCTCAGCCAACGGGGCGAGGTCCCCGCGACGTTGGTCGCGCAGGCCATCCGCGATCTCGGCGTGGACCCGGAGAAGGTCCACGGCGTCTGCCTCTGATCGGGAACCGTCCCGCGACCGTCCGCGCCGGCTTCCATGCCGTGCGCGGACTTTTCATGTCGAGATCGATGGTGCCGCCGCCGCTGCCGCGCGGTGCCTGACGTGGCGGTCCCAATCTTGGGCGGAGTCGACATCGTTCAACCGGCGGAGCAACCGGACGGAAAGCCCCTCCGACCGTGCGATCGACAACGTCTCGGCCAGGACGGAGGACGAACTCCACGCGATGCCCGCGAAC
>JANNAJ010000429.1:0-3325 GCA_031384285.1 Verrucomicrobiota bacterium | reverse complement strand
CGCTGGCGAGGTAGCCGATCATGCCACCGACGAAGGAATCCCCCGCACCCGTGGGGTCCACCACCTTCTTGAGCGGGTAAGCCGGGGCGATGAAGAAGCCGTTGGGGCCGGAGAGGATCGCGCCGTGGGAACCCTTTTTGATGATGACGTATTTCGGCCCCAGCTTGTGAATCTTCTTCAGCGCCGAGAACACGTTGTCCTCCTGCGTGAGCTGGTGCGCCTCGCCTTCGTTGAGGACAAAGGCATCCACGCGCTTGAGCAGGCGCAACAGGTCGGGGAGCATGATGTTCATCCACAGGTCCATCGTGTCGGCGATGACGAACCTGGGCTTGGAGAGCTGGTCGAGCACGATGTGCTGGACGGCCGGCGAGATGTTGGCGAGCAGCACGTACGGCGTGGTCTCGTGGGAACCGGGGAGCTTCGGGGACCATCCGTCGATCACTCCGAGCACCGTGTTCAGGGTGCGGCGGTTGTTCATGTTCACCTCGTACTCGCCGGACCAGTGGAAGGTCTGGCCGTCCTTCACCTTCTCGAGACCGGTGAGGTCCACGCCGTGCTTCTTGTAGAGCGTGACGTAACGGGAGGGAAAATCACCGCCGACCACGCCCACCAGCTTCGTCGGCGCGAAGAAGCTCGCGGCGACCGCCGCGTGGCTGGCCGAGCCGCCCAACAGACGGGGGTTCTCGGACTTCGGGGTCTTGATGGAATCGAGGGCAGTGGTGCCGACAACGAGGACGCTCATGGATGGATGACGCTGACGATGATGGACAGCGCGGGGAAAACGTCCGCCGCGCACGCAGGCAGCCTACCGAAGCGGGCTCGGCCGGAGGAAGTGGATTATGCCTGCTCCGAGGCCGCGATTTGCACTTCGCATCCGCTTCGCGGGAAGCCTAGCTTCCGCTGGTCTCCCTGAGTCACCGGAACCCTCGCCACCGCGGCAGGATCTTCTCCGGCCGCTCGGACAAGACGACACCCATGGTCCCACGACAGCACCCGCACCCGATGGTCCGGGACGAAGGCCCCCCGGCTTTTCGTCCGGGCCCGGTCACGGCGTGGATCTTGTGCTGGGCTTTGGTGGTGCTCGCACCGCGAGCTCTCGGAGCGGAGGCCTCGCATTGGGCCTATCGGCCGTTGGTCCGACCTGCCGTCCCCGCGCGGGGACCGGGACCGGCCGGGAACCCGGTGGATTCTTTCATCCATGCCGGGTTGGCCGAAGCCGGCGTATCGCCCGCGCCGGAAGCGGACCGGCGCACGTTGCTCCGCCGCGTCCACTTCGACCTCATCGGCCTGCCACCGACCCCCGAGGAGCTCCGGGAATTCGTGGCCGATCCTTCGACCAACGCCTATCCGCTCGCGGTCGACCGTCTGCTGGCGTCGCCGCGGTACGGCGAACGCTGGGCCCGGCACTGGATGGACGCCGCGCACTTCGCGGAGACGCACGGGCACGACCAGGACCGCATCCGCGCCCACGCCTGGCCCTACCGCGACCATCTGGTCTCGGTGCTGAACGCCGACCAACCATACGCCCGCTTCGTGCAGGAACAGGTCGCCGGCGACGTGCTGTTCCCGGCCGATCCGCAGGCGACGGTGGCGCTCGGCTTCATCGCGGCGGGGCCTTGGGACGAGAGCTCCTTGCGCGACATCCGGGAGGACACGCTCGACCGCCAGATCGGGCGCTACCTCGACCGCGACGACATGCTCACGACGGTGATGCAGACGTTCTGCAGCACCACCGTCCAATGCGCCCGTTGCCACGACCACAAGTTCGACCCGGTGCCGCAGCGGGACCACTACGCGCTCCAGGCCGTGTTCGCCGGGGTCGAACGCGCGGACCGCGTGTTCGACGAAGACCCGAAGATCCATGTCCGCCGCCAGGACCTCATGCGCGACCGGCGTCGCGTGGCCAAAGGCGACCGCTCTCTGCTGCTCTCGGCGGAAACGGAGAAGGCGGTCGAGCGCCGGGACCAGGACCGTCGACAAGATCCGGTCACGTGGTCCGTGCTCGACGCGCAGACGTTCCTCTCGGTCGGCGGCGCGACGCTGACCAAGCAGCCCGACGGTTCCCTGCTCTCCGGCGGCAAGCGTCCCGACCGCGACACCTACACCATCACCGCCGCCTCGCCGCTCGCGACGATCACCGGGATCCGCCTGGAGGTGCTGCCCGACGAGAGCCTCCCGAAACGAGGTCCCGGCCGGAACGAGAACGGCAACTTCCACCTGAGCGAGTTCCAACTGCTTGCCTTCACGCCCGGCGCGACCACGGCGACCGACGTGGCTTTGACCGGAGCGAGCGCGGATTTCAACCAGACCGACTGGGCCATCGCTCGCGCCATCGACGGCGACGACAAGACGGCCTGGGGGATCCATCCGGCCGAAGGCGAGGCGCACCGGGCCGTCTTCGCGCTGAAGCAACCGTTGTCCGTCGCGCCGGGCACGACCCTCGTCGTGGTGGTCAAGCAACTCCACGGCGAAGGCCACCTCATCGGACGTCCGCGTCTGTCGGTCACCGGGTCGCGCGCGTCGCTCCGCATCCTTCCGGCCGAGATCGAACGCATCGCCGCCACGCCCGCGCCGGAGCGGACCGAGGAGCAGCGCCTGCTCCTCGCCAGGGATGTGCTCGTCGAACGGATCCGCCTCGATCTCGCGGCGCTGCCCCGCCCGTCGCTCGTCTACGCCGCGGCGGGCGATTTCGAGCCCGACGCGAGCCTCCGGCCATCGCTCGTCCCGCGCACGGTGAACCTCCTCCGCCGCGGCGAGATCACCAAACCGATGGAGGTGGTCGCGCCCGGCGCCTTGTCCTGCGTGGCCGGGTTGTCCGCGCGCTTCGACCTGCCGGATCCCGACGACGAAGGCGCGCGCCGCGCGGCGCTGGCCCGATGGCTCACCGACCCGGAGAACGCGCTGACCTGGCGATCGATCGTGAACCGCGTCTGGCACCACCACTTCGGGCGCGGCCTGGTGGACACGCCGAACGATTTCGGCCGGATGGGCGGCACGCCGTCGCATCCGGAGCTGCTGGACTGGCTGGCGGTCTGGTTCCGCGACGACGCGAAAGGTTCCTTCAAGGCGCTCCACCGCCTGCTCGTCACCAGCGCGGCCTACCGGCAAACCAGTCTTCGCCCGACCGACGGCACCTCGCTGACGGCCACCGCGAAGGATCCCGACAACCGCTTGCTGTCCCGGATGACACGCCTCCGTCTCGATGCCGAATGCGTGCGCGACGCCGTGCTCCAGGCCAGCGGCCGGCTCGACCTGCGCATGGGCGGGCCCGGCGACCGGCAGTTCGACCTGCAACCCGGCATCCACGTGACGCCGAAGGTCGACT
>JANNAJ010000420.1:0-13040 GCA_031384285.1 Verrucomicrobiota bacterium | reverse complement strand
GTCGCGTAGAGCCGCTGCGGCGGTAATCCCCAGCGTTCGACCACCAGTTCCCACGCCCACTCGATCGCTTCCTTTTTGAAGTAGTCGCCGAAGCTCCAGTTCCCGAGCATCTCGAAAAACGTGTGGTGATACGTGTCGAGCCCGACGTCATCGAGGTCGTTGTGCTTGCCGCCGGCGCGGATGCATTTCTGGGTGTCGGCCGCGCGGGTATCGAGCGAGGGCACGGCACCGCCCCACTTAGAGACGTCGGCCTTGCGCTCGCCGAGGAAGATGGGGACGAACTGGTTCATGCCGGCGTTGGTGAACAGCAGGTTCGGGCTGTCCGGCATGAGCGAGGACGACGGGACGATGGTGTGCTGCTTGGACCGGAAGAAATCCAGGAAGCTCTGGCGGATCTGGGCGGAGGTCATGGTCGGCGAGTGCGAAAAGTGATCAGTATCCAGTGGTCAGTGGTCAGTGGCCAATCGTCAGGTTCAGCGGCGGTTCGTTCACTGAACACTGAATACTGATCACGGATCACTGCCCCGGAACGGAGCGCGGACGCTAGGCGAAGGCGGCCAGACCGGGCTAGGGCGAAGTTGGCTGCGCGAGGACGCGGCGGGGCGCGAGGATGCGGGTCAGCCCAGTCGGACCGTCAGGCTGTTGTCGATTCGTTGGGTCAGATCGACGGGGTCGCCCACGGTGACCCGCTTCGGGTCCACCTGGTAGGCCCAGACGTTGAAGCGGGTGAGCCGGGCTTCGCCGAAGATGGTGGAGAAGGCGCCGTCCACCGCGTCCGCGCCGTGGGCGACCTTGACCCGGCCGATGCGCGGGACGTTGAAGCGCGGGTCGAAGGTGAACCATCGGGTGCCGAGGTAGACCTCGCAGTAGGCGTGGAAATCCATCGGCGTGCCAGGGTCGAGGCAGCCGATGTCCGGCAGGTGGCCGGTCACGTAGCGGGCCGGGAGATTGAAGGTGCGACACAGGGCGATGGCGGCATGGGCGAAATCGCGGCAGACCCCGTAGCGACGTCCGATCACCTCCGACGCGGAGAGGTCGGGACGCCCGGACATGTAGCGGTACTCGATGTTGCGGTGGACCCAATCGCAGATGGCCTGCACGCGCTGGAGGCCGTTGGGGATCTGCCCGAAGTTCTTCCAGGCGAAATCCATCAGCTTGTCCGAATCGCAATAGCGGCTGGGCAGGATGTAGCGCAGCACGTCCGATGGGAGCTGGCCCACCGGCACGACCGGTCCGCGCACATCGCGGTCGTCGGGCCGGGAGGAGACGGCGACGAGCGCGTCGTGGAGGACGTCGTTGCGGCCCGGCATGAGCGTGGAGCGATACGCGATGTTGCCGTGGCTGTCCTGGAACTCATAGGAAGGCAGGCCGATGCCGAAAGAGAGCTTCTCCTGCATCACGAGCACGCGGCCTTCGAGCCGCGGTCGGAGCACGAACAACACGGGAGTCGGCACCGAGGTCTCGTAGGCGATGTCGCAGCCGACGCGCACGGTGATGTCCAGCGGTGTCCATTCCATCCGCCCAGCATGGCCCGGCACGGGGCTCCTGTCCGATTTCATTTCCGTCCGGACGGCGGACGCTCGGGCCTGGCCGGGGACGCCAGCCGGAGATGCCGGAGGAACTCCTGCGCGGCCTTGCTGTGGTGGTGCTCCTTGCGGCGCACGACGCCGATCACGCGTTTCGGCCTCGGCGCGGCGAGCGAGCGGAAGACCGGCTGCATCGGACGCGCCGGATCCCGCGCCATCGCCGGCACGAGCGAGATGCCGACGCCCGCCCGGACGAGCGCCTGCACCGTCTCCAGCTGGGCGCTCCGGAGCACGACCTGCGGATGCAGCCCGTGGCGGTCGCACAGGCGCAACGCCTGGTCGCCGAGGCAGTGCCCTTCCTTCATGAGGATGAACCGCTCGTCCTCCAGGTCGGCCAGGCCGACCTTCGCCTTCTTCTCCAGCCGGTGGCCCGGCGGCAACGCCAGCAGCAGCTCTTCCTCGAAGAGCTTCTCCGACACGAACCGGTCGTCATGGACCGGCAAGCTGAGGACGGCCAGGTCGAGCTCGCAGGCGGCCGCCGCGGAGAGCAGCTCCGCGGTGCGGTCCTCGTGGATCTCCACCTCCAGCCCGGGCCGGTCGCGCGCGAGCGCCGCCAGGACCGGCGGCAGCAGGTACGGCGCGAGGGTCGGCAGGACGCCCACGCTCACCCGGCCGCGGAGCAGGCCCGACGCATCGGCGATGTCCCGGCGCGCGGCGTCGACCTCGCCGAGGATGCGTGCCGCGCGCAGCAGCAGCGCCTCGCCCGCGGCGGTGGGGACCGAGCGGCGCTTGAGCCGGCTGAAGAGCCGTTCGCCGAGCTCGTCCTCGAGCTTCTGCACCTGCTGGCTCAACGACGGCTGCGAGACGTGGCACTGCTCGGCCGCGCGGCTGAAGTTCCCGGTCCGCGCCACCGCGACCAGATATCGGAGTTGTTGAAGTTCCATAGCCGCTGCCTATCGTCATCGAAGGAACCAAGTATTTCAACTATCGGAAGCGGTCGCCACATGCTACCTCCGCACCGACCGTCCGCGGACGCACCGCGAGCGGGCCGGGCAACGACATCCGATGAACACCGAGCCGATTCCACCGCTTCCGCCCACCCTCACCTCCACCACCGGCGCGCCGGTCGCCGACAACCAGGACAGCCTCACGGCCGGTCCGCGCGGTCCGGTGCTGTTGCAGGACCATTGGCTGGTCGAGAAGCTGGCGCACTTCAACCGGGAGCGGATCCCCGAGCGGGTCGTGCACGCCAAGGGCTCGGCCGCGCACGGCACGCTGACCATCACCGGTGACATCACGCGACTGAGCAAGGCCGGGGTCTTCTCGGCCATCGGCAAGAAGACGCCCTGCATCGCGCGCTTCTCGACCGTCGCCGGCGAGCGCGGCGCGGCGGACGCGGAGCGCGACGTCCGCGGGTTCGCGCTGAAGTTCTACACCGAGGAAGGCAACTGGGACGTCGTGGGCAACAACACGCCGGTCTTCTTCGTCCGCGACCCGATCAAGTTCCCCGACTTCATCCACACCCAGAAGCGCGACCCGGCGACCAACCTGCGCAACAACACCGCGGCGTGGGATTTCTGGTCGCTCTCGCCGGAATCGCTGCACCAGGTGACGATCCTGATGGGCGACCGCGGCCTGCCGAAGAACCTCCGGCAGATGCACGGCTTCGGCTCGCACACGTACAGCCTCATCGACGCGGCCGGCGGCCGGACCTGGGTGAAGTTCCATTTCCGTTCGCTGCAAGGGGTCGAGAACCTCACCGATGCCGAGGCCGCCGCCGTGGTGGCCGGCGACCGCGAGAGCTCGCAGCGGGACCTCCAAGGGAGCATCGCCCGCGGAGAGTTCCCGCGCTGGAAGTTCAGCATCCAGACCATGTCCGAGCCGCAGGCCGCGACGCATCGGCACGACCCGTTCGACGTGACGAAGGTCTGGTCCCAGAAGGAGTTCCCGCTGACCGAGGTCGGCATCCTGGAACTGGACCGCAACCCGGAGAACTACCACGCCGAGGTCGAGCAGTTGGCCTTCTCGCCGGCGAACGTCGTGCCGGGCATCAGCCAATCACCGGACCGCATGCTCCAGGCGCGGATCTTCGCCTACGCCGACGCCCAGCGGCACCGGATCGGCGTGAACTACCAGAGCTTGCCGGTGAACGCGCCCCGCTGCCCGGTCTTCGCCTACCATCGCGACGGCGCGATGCGGACCGACGGGAACTCCGGCGGCGCGGTGAACTACGAGCCGAACAGCTTCGGCGGTCCGCGCCAGGACCCCGCCTTCGCCGAGCCGCCGCTCAAGCTCTCGGGCGACGCCGCGCGCCACGACCATCGCGCCGGCCACGACGACCATTCCCAGGCGGGCGATCTTTTCCGCCTGATGCCTCCGGACGCGAAGCTGCGGCTGTTCGGGAACATCGGGCGCCACATGGCGGCGGTGCCGCGGGAGATCCAGCTGCGGCAGCTCTGCCACTTCTTCCGCGCCGATCCGGCCTACGGCCTGGGCGTCGCGAAGGAGCTCGGCATCGACCTGGCCCAGCACATGCCGGCGATGCGCTGAATCCGCGGGCGGATCAGCGGACCATCCAGTCGACGATCGCCTTCTGGGCGTGGAGGCGGTTCTCCGCCTCGGTGAAGATCGTGTCGGCGTGCGCCTCGAAGGTGGCCTCGTCGATCTCCTTGCCGCGGTAGGCGGGCAGGCAGTGCATCACCATCGCGCCGGGCTTCGCCAGCTTCACGAGGTCGGCGTTGATCTGGTAACCGGCGAAGTCCTTGATCCGCTGGGCGGATTCCGATTCCTTGCCCATCGAGACCCACACGTCGGTGTAGAGCAGGTCGGCCTGCCGCGCGGCGAGACCGACGTCGGTGAGCATCTCCAGCGTCCCGGAACCGATCATGATGCGCTCGACCTCTTGGGACTCGTGATGGCCGGTCCACGGGACGGGCGACCCGGCCGAGGCGCGGCGGATGACCGTCTCCGCGGGCCAGTAGGCCTTGGGCGCGGCGAGGCGGAGATGGAACCCGAGCCGGGCGGCCGCCCAGAGCCAGGAGACCGGCACGTTGCACGCGGCGTCGCCGACGAAGGTGACGGTCTTGCCGGTGATCGGCATGCCGGTGCTCTCCTCGTAGGTGAAGATGTCGGTGAGGATCTGACAAGGATGCTCGTCGTCGGTGAGGGCGTTGACCGTCGGGATCTTCGCGTGGGCGGCGAACTCCTCGACGTCGGACTGGGCGAAGGTGCGGATCACCGCGCCGTGGATCATCCGGCCGAGCACGCGGGCGGTGTCCTTGATCGGTTCGCCGCGGCCGAGCTGGATGTCGTTCGCGTTGAGGAAGAGCACCTCGGCGCCGAGCTCGCGCAGGCCGACCTCGAAGCTCACGCGGGTGCGGGTCGACGACTTGCTGAAGATCAGCGCCCACGTCTGGCCGGCGAGCGGACGCGCGTGGGTCGCGCGGTCCCGCTTGAACCCGGCGACGCGGTCGAGGATCGCGCGCTGATCGGCGCCGGTCAGAGCTTCAAGGCTCAGCAGATTTCTCATGGCGGCTGGAGTCCGGGACGACCCGGAAAGCGATTCTGTTACGCCAACCTAGGCGATGACGTCACGAACGAACTTGCGGAAGGAACTCCGCTGAGGGCTTGGATCCTCCCGTCCCCGACGATACGGTCCGCCACGTCCCCGCGCCGGATCGTCCGACCGACCGGGCCGGGGACGGACACAGAAGACCGCCATGAAGACCATCGCCCGCATCCCGACCCTGTTCGCCGCCCTCACGCTCACGCTCGCACCCGCCGGTGCCGCCGTGGATTTCGCCAAGGACGTCGTGCCCATCCTCCAGTCGCGCTGCGTGGAGTGCCACGGCCCGGACAAGCAGAAGGGCAAGCTGCGCCTCGACACCAAGGCGGACTTCTTCAAGGGCGGGAAGGACGGCGAGATCGTGAAGCCCGGCAACGCCGGCGAGAGCGACCTCGTGAAGCGCACGCTGCTGCCTTCCGACAACGACGACCGCATGCCGCCCAAAGGCGAGGCGCTCACCGCCGCGCAGATCGAGGTGCTGAAAAACTGGGTCAACGAAGGCGCCAAGTGGCCCGACGGCGTGGTCGTACCGCCCCCCGCTCCGTCGGCTTCGACCGCCTCGGCGGCCGCGGCACCCACCCCGACCGGGCCACCGCGGCCGACCGTCCCGGTCCCGGTGCTGCCGAAAGATTTCAAGCCGTCCGCCGGCGAGACCGCGGCGATCGCGGCCTTGGCCAAGGCCGGCATCGACGTGCGCCTCGTCGCGCAGGACAGCCCGTGGCACGAGGTCAACCTCCGCCTCGTCGGCACCAACGTGACCGACCAGACCATCGCGCCGCTCAAGGACGTCGCCAGCCTCATCGAGCTGCGCCTCGGCACCACCAAGGTCACCGACCAAGGTCTCGCCGTGGTGAAGAACCTTCCACATCTCCAAGTGCTCGGCCTTGAGCTCACCGGCGTCACCGACACCGGTGTCGCCCACCTCAAGGACCTCGCGAACCTCACCTATCTCAACCTCTACGGCACGTCCGTCACCGACGCGGCGCTCGATTCGCTCAAGGGGATGAAGTTCCTCCGCAGCTTGTACCTCTGGCAGACCAAGGTGACGCCCGACGGCGTGAAGAAGCTCCAAGAAGCGCTGCCCGGCCTGAGCATCAACACGGGCGCCGAGCTCGCCGCGATGGTGTCGACCAACGCGCCGGCCGCGGCCGTGGAGCCGAAGAAGGACGAGCCGAAGAAGTAGGCGGGCGGACATCGCTGCGGAGGTAGAGCAGGTCTCCGACCTGCTGTTTCGCCACGTTGCACCCGACAGGTGTGCGACGAAGCGCAAGCGCCCAGCGACGGGAGGGTTCGCGTATCTCGGAACCGCGACAAAGCAGAAGCCGACCCTGCGCCACGACCGACGCCGCTTCCCATCGCACCGCGGCCACCGTCCGGCGCGGAAAATCCGCCGGCCGGGCGGCCCGTGGACCCGTCCGACAACAGAGACCCCGCGGGCACCGGAGCGCCCGCGGGGTATGTAAGCCGGTAGGGCGCGCAGCGCCCAGGTTCAACGGCGCAGACGATAGAAGCGCGCCGCGCGGTCGGCCGTGATCACCAACGGGCTGCTGCCAGCGGCATCGGTGAAGGTGCCGTTGACCGTGTCAGCGGCCTGGAGGACGCCATCCGTCCACGTCAGCGAGAGACCAGCCGCCGTCTTGGTCCAGGACAACACCGGGGCCGCGGAGGAGACCGCGGTGGCGGCGTCGAAGTGAGCCTTGATCTCCGCGGCGCCCAGCGCCTTGGCGTAGATCGCGACCTCGTCGATCGCGCCGGTGAACGGCTCGCCGCCGCCGCCGCCCTTCTGGCCGATGGACCAGAGCGCGTCGACCGCCACGGCACCGACCGTCGAGGCCGCCGAGGCGACCGCGACACCGTTGCGGTAGAGGTTCCATTTGGCGCCGTCGTAGGTGCCGGCGAGGTGGATCCAGCTGTTGCCGCCGAGATCACCGGCCGGGACCGGGAAGGTCGCGCCGTGCACGCCGGAAGCATCGGTGGAAGACACCGAGTAGGCGGCGCCGGAATCGACGATGGCGAGCGAGACCGCGGCGTCGGCGGCGAAGTTGATGCCGTGGGCGACGACCTGCGCGACGGGCTTCTGGTCGGCGGCCGGCTTGATCCAGCCCTCGAGCGTGATCGGTCCGGTCACGGCGAGCGCAGCGGAGTCGCCGAGCGAGACGTAGGGGTTGCCGCCGTCGAAGGACAGCGCGGAGTTGGCGCTGTCGAAGCCGGCGAACGCCGGACCGGCCGGACCCGCGACCGAGACAGGCGCGAAGAGGACCTTGCCGCCGGCCGATCCACCGGCGGTGCCGAGGTTCGTGACGGGCTGGTAGGCCGGCTCGCCGAGGCGGAGATACTCCACCGGCGCGTCGGCGAGCACGACCGCGGCGTAGGCGGTGTCGCGGAGGTCGTTCGTGCCGACCTTGTAGTGCGCCGCGATCTGGGCGGCGCTGAGGGCGTCGCCGTAGAGCGCGACCTCGGCGACGGTGCCGTTGTACGGGTTCTCGCCGAGCTGGGTGTTGTTGTAGGAGCCGATGGCAAGGCCGGCGGCGCCGTTCACCGCTTCGGCGCCGTGGTCGTCGGTGTTCGCCTGGTAATCACCGGTGCCTTGCGCGACCTGCTCGCCGTTCACGTACATCGTGGCCGTCTTGGACGGGCCGTCCCACACGGTGACGACGTGGTTCCAGGTGCCCTTCTTGCCGGCGTCGGGGTTCGACGCCTGGCCGGTGATGTTGACGCCGGTGGAGGATCCGCTGCCGGTGTAGGTGCGGAAATTCCATCCGGTCGTCGGCGAGCGCTGGAAGTACACCCAGCCCTGGCGGTTCACGCCGGGGTAGGAGTAGCGGTTCATGATCGGCGCGGGCCCCGGGCTATCGGTGACCTCGTCGCCCGGCTGGAACCAGGACTCGATGGTGAAGGACTGGTCGGCCGGCGGGTTCAGCTTCTCGGACCAAGGGACCAACGTCTGCACGCCGCCGCCGGAGACGCGCGAGCGGTAGCGGGCCGCGGTGTCCGCGGTGCCGGCCACGGCGCCGGAGACCGGATGGTCGACGCCCGCGGCGTGGAGGCCGTTGCCGGCGACGCCGGCGGAACCGAAGTTGACCGCGACATCGGTGTCGGGCGAGGCGTCGCCTAGACGGAGATACGCGGCCGGGGCCGAGGCGAGCACGAGCGCATCATACGGCGTCGCGCGGAGGCTGTTCGCGCCGTTCTGGTAGTGCGCGAGCACCTGCGCCGCGGTGAGCTTCACGGTGTAGAGCGCCACCTCGTCCACCGCGCCGGTGAACGGGTTCGAGCCCGGCTCGGTGTTGTTGTAGGAACCGATGGACAAGCTCGCCGCACCGCGGATCGCTTCGGCGCCGTGGTCATCGGTGTTCGCGGCGTAGCCGCCGGTGCCCTGCGCGACCTGCTCGCCGTCCACGTACATCGTCGCCGTGGTGGTGGCGCCCTCGTAGACGACCACGACATGGTTCCACGTGCCGGCCGTGCCCGCGCCGGCGGTCGAAGCCTGGCCGGTGATGTTGATCCCGGTGGAGGATCCGCTGCCGATGTAGGTGCGGAAGTTCCAGCCGGTCGCCGGCGAACGTTGGAAGAAGACCCAGCCCTGGCGGTTCACGCCGGAGTAGGAATAGCGGTTCATCAGCGGGGACGGCCCCGGGGAATCGGTCACCTCGACCGTCGGCTGGATCCACGCCTCGATGGTGAAGTCCTTGTTGCCGGCAGGATTCAACGCGGCCTGGTAGGGGATGATCGTGCGCGAGCCGTTGAAATACGCGGCGCCGTCGCGGCTGCCGGCGATGCCGCCGCCGACAGGATGGACGTTGAAGTTGGTCGCGTTGCCGGCCGCGCCGATCGAGCCGGAGTTCAGGTTCAGGTTCGTCCGGACCGCGGCCTGGAAGCGGTGATACGCGAGCGGCTGGTCCGCTAGCACGGTGGACGGATAGTCCGCGGCGAAGGCGGAGATCGACGCGCAGGAGACCGCCGACGCGATGGACAGGGCCCACGCGTGGGCCCGACGAGGATTGGGATGGATCATGGTTTCGTCGGCCGGGGGCACGCCCCGACCTTGAGCCCCTAGCGTAGCACGGCGGCTCCCGGTTCCCCAAGGAACGGTCGTGAAGATTGAGCAACGCTCTGGGCACGGTCCAATAGCAGGTCGACGGTGTCCCGGTTGATGTCTCCCCGTGACAGCCGGGCCGGCGTCGGGCAATCGTCTCCAATATTTCCGGAGGACTTCACGTCCGGCCGGAGCAGAACGCAGTCCGCAGTCCCGCAAGATCCGATGCACGACTCCCGAGGCCTCCTCCATCGCTTGTGGGCGGTGGTGTGCCTCGCGGCCTACCTCGGCGTGGCGACGTCGCTGATGCCCGCCTTGGTCGCTTTGGTCGCCTGGGCCGACGGCGATCACCGGGTGATGATGGCTTCCGGCGAGAACGGCGTGAGCATCGTCCTCCGCCACGGCGAGGCCGGCTCGCGGACCGGTTCGGAGCACGCGCATCGCCCCGTGTCGCGGACGCTGGTGCTGCTCGCGGAGCCGTCGGCCACGGCGGATCCGGACCACGTGCTGAACTTCTCCGCCTGTCACCCGAGCACGCTCTGCGCGGCCTCGATGCCGACGCCGGACGGTGCGGCGCAGCCGGCGACGACCTCTCTTCCGGGTTGCCCGATGGCGCGCCCCGTCCCGGCGAGATCGCTCGTCGCGAAGCCGCTCGCCATCCCGCCGCCGGACCTGCCGGTCGAAGTGGTCCGCACGACCGTCCTGCGGGTCTGATCCGCCTTCCGGCCCGGACCGGGCGCCTGCGCGCTCCTCCGGTCATTTCCGTGCCCGGCCTCCGCCGATGGGCGGTCGCCTTCTCCTCCCGTTCCCGTCCGTGCCCTTTCCCTTCCCCTTTCCTGACACGATGAAACCGCTCCCGAGAACCCTCTTTGCCCTGATGCTCGCGCTGCGCGCCGCCGCCGCCGCCGACATGCCCGCCGCTCCTTCCGCGGACGCCGCCGCGTTGGCCCAGGAAGCCGCGGTCCACAACCCCGAGCTCCGCTTCTATGAGGCCGAGCTCGATGCCGCCCGGGCGTCGCGCCGGACCTCCGGCCGGCAAGCGCTGCCGGAGGTCTCCGGGAGCGTCGGACAAAAGCGCTCGACCGATGCCGGCGGCGGCTTCGTCGGCGACGGCGTCGCATGGAGCGTCGGCGTCACCCAGTCGTTCGAGTGGCCCGGACGCCTCGGCCTGCGCAAGGCCATCGCGGACCAGGACGTCGCGTTGGCCGAGCTCGGGCTGGCCCGCTTCCGGACCGCGTTGTCCGCGCGCGTCCGCGGCCAGGCCCATGCGCTGGGCGCCGCGGACGAGAAAGCGGGCATCGCCCGCAGGGTCGCCGACCGCTATCGGGCGCTCCGCGAGGTGCTCGTGCAGCGCGACCCTTCGGGCATCACGCCGCAGCTGGAGATCCGCATCCTCGAGGCCACCGAGATCGGCCTGCGCCGGCGCGCCACCGAGGCGGGCCTCGCCGCGGACGACGCCCGGCTCTCGTTGAACCATCTGCTCGGACGTCCGGTGGACGCGCCGTTGGCCGTCGCCGCGACCGTCGCCGGGCTGCCGTCCGCGCCGCGCCTCGACGCGCTGCTCGCCGCGGCGGCCACCAACAACTTCGAGCTGCGGCTGCGGGAGACCGAGCTGCGGCGACAAGGCTTCCGCGTGTCGCTCGCCGGCAACGAGCGCTGGCCCGCCATCAAGGTCGGCCCGCAGGTCACCGAGGAGACCGCGGGCGGCCGGGACCGTGTCATCGGCGTCGGCGTGTCGTTCCCGCTGCCGCTCTGGCGCGACAACACCCTGGACGTCGCCGCCGCGAGGGCCCGGCAGATCCAGGCGGAGACCGTGCTCGGGACCGCGCGACGCGAGGTCGAGCGGCGCGTCGTCTCGACGGCGAGAGCCTATGAGGTCAAGGCGGGCGAGATGGCGAGATGGAGCCCGGATTCGATGGCCCGGTTCGCCGAGGCCGCGGAACTCGCCGACCGCCATTACCGGCTCGCCGCCGTGCCGGTCACCACCTACGTCGAGCTGCAGAAGCAGTACCTCGAAGCGGTGGAGACATTGCTCGACACCCGCCGCGAAGCCATCGCCGCCGCCGCGGAACTCGAAGAACTCACCGGCCTCGACCTGCTCGCCACGCCATGATCGACCACATCCTGGAGTTCTCGTCGCGGCAGCGCGCCTTGGTCCTGCTCGCCGTGGCCGCCCTGCTCGGCATCGGCATTTGGTCGGCGCTCCACCTGCCGATCGACGCCGTGCCGGACATCACCGGCGTGCAGGTCCAGGTCAACACCGAGATCCCCGCGCTCGCGGCGGAGGAATCGGAGAAGCTCGTCACCCAGCCCATCGAGATGGAGCTGGCCGGACTGCCCGGCGTGGAGGAGATGCGTTCGCTGACCAAGTTCGGCCTCTCGCAGGTCACGCTCCAGTTCAAGGACGGCACCGACATCTACCGCGCCCGCCAGTTGGTGACGGAACGGTTGCAGGGCATCGCCGAGCGGCTGCCTGTCGGCTCGTCCTCCAAGCTCGCGCCCATTAGCACCAGCCTCGGCGAGATCTTCTACTATAGCCTCGGTTACCGAGCCGACGCGACCAACAGGCCCGCCGAAGAACTGGAGCAACTGCTCACGCTGAGCGAACTGCAGGAATACACCATCAAACCGCTGCTCCGCACCGTGCCCGGCATCGCGGAGATCAACGGCACCGGTGGCTATGAACGCCAGTTCGTCATCCAGCCCAGGCCCGAGCGCCTGACGGAAGCGGGGATGACCTTCAGCGAACTGGCCGACCTGGTCGCGCAGAACGTGGAGAACGCCGGCGGCGGCATCATCAACCGGGGCGGACAGCAGTTCACCATCCGCGCCGTCAGCCGCGTGCAGACCGTCGAGGACATCGCCGACCTGCCGCTGAAGTTCGGCGGAGCCGCGGAGCCGCTCCTCGTGAAGGACGTGGCCGAGGTGAAGGTGGGCACGAAGTTCCGCACCGGAGCCGCCACCTTGAACGGCAAGGAGACCGTCATCGGCACCACCATGATGCTCGCGGGCGAGAACAGCCGTGAAGTCGCAGGACGGGTGAAGGCGCGGCTCGCCGAGATCCAGACCAAGCTGCCGGCAGGCGTGGAGATCCAGACGCAATACGACCGGTCCATCCTCATCGGCCAGACCATCGGCACGGTGGAGAAGAACCTGTCCGAGGGGGCGGTGCTGGTGATCGTCGTGCTGCTGCTCCTGCTCGGCAACTGGCGCGCGGCGCTCATCGTCGCCTGCGCCATCCCGCTGTCGTTCCTCTTCGCCCTGACGGGCATGAGGCAGTTCGGCATCTCGGGGAACCTGATGAGCCTCGGCGCGGTGGATTTCGGCCTCATCATCGACGGCGCGGTCGTCATCGTGGAGAACATCGTCCGCCAACTCGGTCAGAAGCAGCACCAGCTTGGACGGGTGCTGACGGCAGAGGAGCGCACCCGGACGGTGCTCGCCGCCAGCAAACAGGTCGGCGGCCCGATGTCCTTCGGCGTGGTCATCATCACCGTGGTCTACCTCCCGATCCTCGCCCTCACCGGCATCGAGGGGAAGATGTTCCACCCGATGGCGCTGACCGTGATGCTCGCCTTGGGTGGCGCGCTGGTGTTGGCGCTGACCCTCATGCCCGTCCTCTGTTCGTTCTTTCTGCGCGGCAAGATCACCGAGGAGGACAACTGGCTCATCCGTTCCGCCAAGGGCGTCTACCTGCCCACGCTCGACGTCGCGCTGCGCCTGCGCTGGCTGGTGGTCGCGGCGGCATTGCTGCTCTTCGCCGGTTCCCTCGGGCTCTCCACCCGCCTGGGCGCGGAGTTCGTGCCCAAGCTCGACGAAGGTTCCATCACGGCCATGCTCTACAATCCCGTCGGCATGAGCATGGAGGAATCCGTCCGCACCGACATCGAGGTGACGAAGCAGCTCCTCGCGG
>JANNAJ010000377.1:0-2747 GCA_031384285.1 Verrucomicrobiota bacterium | reverse complement strand
CACACCAACTTCATCTTCCGCGTGAAGTTCAAGCTCACCGGGACGGGCTTCGTGAACAGCGGCGTGCAGATGCGCAGCGAACGCGTCCCCGGCTCCTCGGAGATGGCCGGTTACCAGTGCGACATCGGCGACCCGACCTGGTGGGCCAGCCTCTACGACGAATCGCGCCGCAACAAGGTGCTCGCCTGGTCCGACATGGCGTCCATCGAGAAGAAGCTGAAGCGCGACGACTGGAACGACTACGTCATCCGCGCCGACGGACGGCGCATCACCACCTGGATGAACGGCGTCATCGGGGTCGATTATTTCGAGCCGGACGATTCGATCATCGGCAGCGGCCGGATCGGCTTCCAGGTGCATGCCGGCGGGGAACCCGTGGCCCGGTTCCGCGACATCACCATCGAGACGCTGCCCGCCACGTCTGCGCTGAAAGGTGCCGGTGTCCCGGCCGCCGCGCCCCATGCCTCGCCGCTCACGCCCGAGGAACAGCAGGCGACTTTCAGCGTGCCGCCCGGATTCCAGGTCGAGCTCGTCGCCGCCGAACCGGACGGCGGGAAGTTCGTCGCGGTGCAGTTCGACCACGCCGGTCGCATGTGGGCGATGACCGCGCTCGAATACCCGCTCGACGCCAACGAGGCCGGCGCCGAGGCCAAGGCGCTATTTGCCCGCGGCGGACGCGACCGCGTGTTGGTCTTCGACACGCCCACCGCTCCCGGACGGCAGACGGCGCGGACCTTCGCCGACGGCCTGGTGATGCCGCTCGGCGTGCTCCCCTACAAAGGCGGCGCCTACGTGCAGTACGGCGACGCGGTGCGCTTCTACTTCGATTCCAACGGCGACGGGAAGGCCGACGGCTTCACCAACGTGCTGACCGGCTTCGGTATCGAGGATTCGCACCTCTTCCCGCACCAGTTCACCCGCGCGCCGGGCGGCTGGTTCTGGCTCGCCCAAGGCGCGTTCAACTACTCCAAGGTCCGTTCCTCCACCGGCGATGTCACCGAGTACAACAAGACGAAGCTCGCCCGTTGGCGTCCGGACGGCAGCCGGTTCGAGACCATCGGTTGGGGTCCCTGCAACATCTGGGGACTCGTCCTCGACCGCCACGGCGAGGCCTTCATCCAGGAGGCCAACGACCAAGGGTGGCCGCTGATGCCCTTCCTCGAAGGCGGGTCGTATCCGCTCTGCGGCGACGACGTCCCGCGGCCGTTCGCACCGCCGTTCCCGAAGACCGGCGAGAAGGAGATGGGCGGCACCGGCCTGAGCGGCCTCGCCCTGAGCGAAGGCGGCGACAGCTTCCCCGGCCCGTGGCGCGACGTCTTTTTCGTCAACAATCCCATCACCCAGAAGGTGCAGGCCATCCGCGTGCATCGGGGTAGCCGCCGAGGTGACGAGGCGGAGGGCTCGGATGCTCATCGGAGTCCGCCTGCTCACGGCGGCGGCTATGAGGACTACGGCAACGGTTGGCAGCTCGAACATCTGCCCGACTTCATGCTGAGCAGCGACCCGTGGTTCCGGCCGGTGGCGATGACCTTCGGCCCCGACGGCTGCCTCTATGTCGTCGATTGGTACAACAAGGTCATCTCGCACAACGAAGTCCCGCGGAAGCATCCCGAGCGCGACAAGACACGTGGCCGCGTGTGGCGCATCCGGCACGAGTCGCAGCCGCATCGCCCGACGGTCCCGGATCTCTACAAGGCCTCCGACAAGGCGTTGCTCACCAGCCTGAAGGCGGCCGACACCTGGGAGGTCGGCGCCGCGTGGCAGGAGATCGTGGACCGGCAAGCCGTCTCGCTCGCGCCGGAGTTGGCGAAGTTGTTGATGGACGACGCGCAGCCGGCCGACCTGCGGATCCGGGCGTTGTGGTGCTTGGAAGGCTTGGACAAGGTCGAGTCGTCTCACTTGGAAAGACTCTTCGTCGCGAAGCACCGCGCCGTGCGGAAAGAAGCCTGGCGGGCTCTGGGTGATGGAAAGTTCCCCGTCCCGGTTGTCTTGGAGTTGGCCCGCAGTAAAGCCGGCCAAGGCGACCAAGACCGGCTGGTGGTGCAGGAGAGCTTTCGGACGTTGGCCAAACTCCTCGACCGAACGGACACGGCTAGCCCCGCCGACAACCGCGGGGCTTCATCGCAAGCGACGGCATTTCTGGTCTTGCTCGGTGCCGCCCGACCAAACGGTGACTGGTCCAAGGCTCCAGAGTTTTTTCGGAGCTTCGAGCGTTACCTGATCCGTCTCGCGCTGGAGAAGCATCCTTCGGCGGTGACCAGCTACCTCGACGGACTCGACGCGGCAGGGGAGCTTCCGCCGGCCGCCTTCGAGGCGCGGGCTTTCGCCGCAATCGCACTCGGCGGCCTGGAAGGAGCCAAGCGACTCGCTCCCACGGTCAGCAAATTGGGACGCCCGCTCGACTCCGAAGAGTTGGTGCTCGTCGCCGCGGCATCCGGCGAACCCGCCGCGGTCGCCGCGCTCCGCTCCGCGCTGAAGGATCCGGCGAACCTCCGCCTGCTCCACGACAACCGTGCGCGCCTCAAGGACGCCGCGGCCCTCGCGCCGTTGCTCACCGAAGCGGCCCGCGCCCTCGTGGCGGGCGGCGGCAGCGACGCGGACCACGCGCTGCTCGCCCAGCTCGCCACCGGCTTCAAGCTGTCCGGTCTGGAGAACGAGCTGGTCGCCGCCGCGACCCGGCCGGGGGCCAAGCCCGACGCCCAGTTGGCCGCGTTGCGCGCGCTGCGCGAGTCCGGCTCGACGCGCGT